>JBKJRA010000066.1:0-4643 GCA_046594975.1 Pyrinomonadaceae bacterium
AAACCGCCGGTTACAAAGACTACGCCAAAGATAAAAGGAAAAGACGACAGAACTGTTATTTTGCAATAGCTCGGAGTTCAGATTTTATGAAAAGATATAGTCACGTTCGCCTGATCACTTTTAGTTTTTTATTGATCGCCATACTTTCTCTCGGAGCAAACGCTCAGTCGAAAAAGGAGCGGGAAGCAGCCAAAAAGTTATTCGAACAGGCAGATAAAGCATTTGCAGCAAAGAATTATCGTGAGGCAGCCGACAAGTATGGCCAGTCATTGGCGTTGGTCGCAACTAACCCTGCAGGGCATTTTCGAAAAGGTTACGCCCATTTTAATTTACAAGAGAGTGATCAGGCTTTGAACGAATTTTCGACAGCTCTCAGTCAAGGGTTTAGGCCACTCGAAATCCTTAAGTTAAGGGCTTTTATCTATTTTGATCAAAAAAATTACGATGCTGCTCTCGAAGATGTTAATAAGGCACTTGCGATAGAGCCGCGCGATCTGGTCTTGTTGAAATCTGTCGGCGAGATCAATCTTGCACGAAAAAGTTACGCCGCAGCCCTTGCCGGGTATCAGCGTGCACTAACAATTGCTCCTAACGATGGTGATATTTATTACAACATCGCGCGAATTTATACTGAGCTTGGCGATATCAAAGGCCAGGTCGATGCTGCCGAAAAGTCGCTTGCTAATGGAACCCGAACACCCGGCGAAGCATATTACATACTGGCTGACGGTTATCAGAGAAACCGTAATCCAGAAGGTGCGATCACTGCATACCAGAAAGCGATAAATTCCAAACCCAATAATTACCAGGCTTACCGTAATCTTGCTGAGGTCTATCGAAGCGAGAATAGGTTTGACGATGCTATCAATGTTTCGAAACAAGGCTTAAAAGTTTTTCCAAACGACGGAAATCTTTATACGGACCTCAGCTGGTTTTACAGCCTTGCAGATCGTGGTGATGATGCAGTTCAAGCTGGTAAGGCGGGTGTCCAGCTCTTGCCAAACCAATATGTTGGCTATACAAATCTCTGTCGAGCGTATAACCAGACCAAGGCGTATGACCTAGCGGTAAACTCCTGTAATAGTGCTCTTAGGCTCCAGCCGGACGATGGGGAAACAAATTATTATCTTGGAAACGCGCTTGTAGGGCTTGGGAAATCGACCGAAGCAACGAGCAAATATACGAAAGCGGTCAAGGGCCTGATTGATTACACGACAAAGAATCCTGCTTATTCCGATGGTTGGTATTTGCTGGGAAACTCTTACTTTGCTGATAAGCAATATGACAAAGCGATCGACGCGTATCTAAAGTGTCTGACGCTCAGCCCAAAATTTTCCAGAGCCCGTGTCAATCTTGGTATAGCCTATACGTATAAAAAAAATAAATCGGCCGCGATGGAGCAATACAAATTACTGGTTGTCGCCGATCCGGTCAGCGCGGCCAAATTAAAACCCTTTATAGATAAGATGTAGTTAAAGCTTGAGCCGTTTTACACCGGTGCGGACGTTTACGCTCTGAAAGCGCAGGACGACGCGGACATTGTCTGAGCGTTTGTCGAGATTTGCCGGAACAAATGCGGCGTAAGCCGGATCAGAACTAAGTGCTTTTTGGAGTTCGCTTACAGCTTGACTGTCACGTGAAGGCTCGATGACCTCTGAGATCTTGGCGAGGCCGTTGCCAAACACATCCGCTACGACGACTACCTCGTCATCCTTCATTCCGCCGCGAACAAGAGACTTAGTTAACGCGATCAATGCTCCCTGCGGATTTATACTCGGTGATTCGCTGGAGATATCGAGACGCGTATTTGCATAATCTGTAGCAGAAATACCGTCACCGATTTCGCTAAACGGATTGCTGTTACTTGCTAGCATTGTCCTATCAGTACGATATGAGTTTTGAATAGATGCAGTATCTTGTTTAGCATTTCGTAGGCCCGAAAACATCATTGTCAGCAATGTTAGTCCCATCACGAGTGACGTAAGCACGCCGACCGCATAAGGCATAAAGCGAGTTTGCAGCCATAGTCTTATATCTGTTTGTAAAGGGAACCACGCATGTCTGCTAGTGCGGATCTCATTTCGAACGGAGCGTTTTAGTTGTGCCTGCAGAGCCTGAGATATTGCCGGACGAGCCATTTGCCGCATCGTGGCTTTGACCTCGCGGATGTCGGCATATTTCTGCCTGCATAACGGGCATATTTCCAAATGGCTAGTTACCAACATGTGCGCACGTTCAGCGAGAAAGCCGTCGGCGTAGAGCATCAGATCAGATTGTAATTCCTGGCATTTCATGGCTTTAACATTTCACTGAATGAATGGCTGACTGACCCCGGCTGCTGGCTGAACCCAGACAGCAACGTTTCATTAAGATAAGGTTTTTTGATCGGCATAATCTTTGGCATTTTGTTTCGATGTTGCTGGTCGATTCAAATATCTGCCGCAGCGAATGTCTTTCATTATTCCAAACCTTAACTATCGCTCTTGTTGACCTATCGTTTGGCACCGATTTATTTAGTCTTCAAAAAAAGAGACCGGGGCGAGTCAACCATTCATTCAATTGTCAAAAATCCTTGAGTCTTCGCCGCAATTCTTCGCGGCCGCGTGATATACGCGATTTCACCGTCCCAATTCCTATTCCCAACGCTTCAGCAGTTTCCTCATAACTCATTCCTTCGACATCACACAGGATGATCGCCTCGCGATATACGTCCGGTATTTCTAGCAGAGCGGCGTTGATCGCGTATTCGCGTTCGTGCGACAGCGTCTCTTCTTCCGGGCTGATCGACTTTGCCGCCAGCGTGTCCGAGAAAGGCGTTTCCGATTCGCCGACGTTAGCATCGAGCGAGATCGTTACATCGCGTCTGCGTCGTTTCCACCAGCGAAAGCGGTTTCGTGATTCGTTGATCGCTATTCGAAACAACCACGTTTTTAAACCTGATTCGCCGCGAAACGATTTTATCGACCTGACGGCCCTAAAAAACGTGTCTTGGGTCAGATCGCTCGCCTCTTCCGCATTTTCTGTCAGCCGATATAGCAGAGCATAAATATCACCGGAATAACGGTCGATCAGCGTTTCGAAAGCGGCCTCGTCGCCGGCCTTTAGTTTGTCAATGAACACGACATCATCTTTGCTGTAAGCAGCGGCCGTCGGAGTCGGAACTAACGTCCGTCCAATTTCTTCGTCGTCAAAAGTGATTGACTTGACCAAGACCATCGCCCGCCTTTTCGCGTTCTCTACAGAGAGAAGCTGTCAATGTTCCCGTTCGCATATTTAGCGAACTACTTATATTAGACACCGCCTGTCAAATTTTGTTCCCAATAAAATTGTTAATTTCTAAATACTGAAAACTGACAGTAAAACCGAACTTATTGCGGCAATCTTTCCTTTTTTTCTACTATCCACTATCCACTATCCACTATTCACACCCTGCTTAGGTTGCTCTAATCGCCAATTTAAGCTAAATTAACTCTTTTGAATTAACTCTGCTCATCGCAATTATATAACGAGTGGAAATAGAGAATTTGCAGTTTTTTTGAACAATGGCAAGAAAAAAGAGACGATTTGAAGAGCTAGAGGCGGCTGCGGCCACTCCGGAAGAAAAGAAGATCTACGTAAACCAAGTCCAAAAACAGGTTGACGAGAGGCTTGAGGACGTAAGCAAAAAGCTTGCGGGCAAAGGCCGGACGATACTTTATGGTGTCGGTGCCGTGGTCGTTTTGCTGATCCTCGTGATGCTCTTTATGCGTTGGAACGGACGTTCTGGCGGAGCGGCACAGTCGGCACTTGGTAAAGCGATCGAGACATCGCAGGCACAGATTTCCGAAACAGGATCACCAGCGGGTTCGACGCAAAAGACATTCAAATCCGAGAAAGAACGTGCTGATGCTGCGATAGCTGAGTTTCAGGCGGTCGTTGATAAATTTGGCGGCTCGGCAGGCGAAAAAGCGAAATACTTTATTGCCGTAAATAAACTCACTACAGATCGTTCGGCGGGAGTAACCGATCTCGAAGGTATTTCGGGCGGTAGTTCGGACACGGCAAAGCTTGCAAAATTTGCTCTCGCTCAGACACGCGTGGACGATAACAGGCTTGAAGATGCAGTTAAATTCTATCAAGAGCTTGCCGCGATGACGGATGCGGTTGTGGCTAAAGACACGATCAATTTTGAACTAGCAAAAATCTACGAAAAGCAAGGCAAAAAACAAGAGGCAGTTGATCTCTATTTCAGCATTGCTAAGACCGCCAGCGAAGCTAAAGACCTCGACGGCAAACCCGTAAGAATGGGTGCGACCGCAACAAATGCGAAAGATAAGCTGAAAGAGCTTGATCCAGAGCGTGCCAAACAGATCGTCGATCCTGAGCCGGAGTCGCCTTTTGGGGCTGGTTAAATTTTATAGAAACACGCTCTTGATCGCACTTTCTATTTGACTCAGAATCCGGAGAAATTTGAGCGAAACTGATCAAACACAACTGTCAAACATTGAGGCGGCTCCCGCATCGGAAGCCGCCCTTTCGCATCATACGCCGGTCACGATCCGCGTCTCGCCGCACAGCTATTTCAACGCACTCCTACTCGGGACATTTTTCTCCGCATTATTTTTTTATATCGAGATCGATCCAGTGGGCTTTGCATTGTTTGG
>JBKJRA010000147.1:0-5114 GCA_046594975.1 Pyrinomonadaceae bacterium
TACGCCCGCGTAACCAGCGTATGCAAACTTGTAACCTCTACCTACGCCCGCGTAACCAGCGTATGCAAACTTGTAACCTCTACCTACGCCCGCGTAACCTGCCTGTGCAAACTTGCAACCTGCATCTACGCCCGCGTAACTAGCGTATGCAATTTTGTAACTTCTACCTACGCCCACGTAAATGACGATTGACATAAAAAGGCTGCTTCATGCGAAGCAGCCTTTGTTTATTTGAAACCGGTCGCTTCTGCTCCCGTCTCTCGACATGGACAACCTATTTATTATCGCGAATAGGCTGCTTTGCGGTTGATTTAACCTTTTCGCTCTGCATTGCGAGGACTTTTGCCTGCGGGAGCAGATCGATGGCTTTCAGGAGCTGATCGTCGTATTCGTTAAAGACCTGAAACGACGTCTGCGAGCCGTATGCAGCTGTAACAAGCTCAGAGCGGAGCGTGCGGTTCACGAACTCGCGTTCGTGATCGACGAGCAGAGGGTTGAATTTATATTTATCGACCGCCAGCTTTTTGAACGCCGCATAGACCGTATCGGTGATGGGGAAGTCGGTCGCTTTGATGTCGTAGTCAAAAGCGATGGGCTTATTGACCGCGTAACTCTCGAGGCCCTTGACCTTGCCGTCAACCAGGTCGAGTGCGAACGCAAACACAGGATTAGCCAGCTTTTGCTGAAAGTTGTAGCGTTCGATAGGGATGGTCGTCGGTTTGACAACTACGTCCGGGTTGATACCGCCGCCGCTGTAAACCGTGCGGCCGGAGTCGGTCTTAGCAGCAGCACCGTGCGTGCGGGTCGTAATACCAACACCGTCTTCGCCGCGGAAACTGCCGCCTTCGTAAAGATAATTGTAGATATCGCCGTTCGAATAGTCGCGTTGTATCTGGCGTCCGGCAGGGGTCTGGTATTTAGCTATCGTCAGCCATAACACCGAACCGTAATCAAGCGGGAAACCATTTTGCACGAGGCCTTTGCCAAAAGTATTCTCACCGACGATCAATGCACGGTCATGATCCTGCAGCGCACCGCCAAGGATCTCGGACGCAGACGCCGAACCACGGTTAACGAGCATCACGATCGGCGAACGATCAGGTGTGCGATTTCCGGCGGGCCAATTCTCATTTGCACCCGCGATCCGCCCTCTTTGTGTGAAAACCATTTGGCCATAGGTTAATAACGCATCTGCCACACGGTAAGCCTCAACTACAAGACCGCCGGGATTGTCCCGAATGTCAAGCACGAGCTGCGTCATACCCGCCGCTTTCAGGTCACGCAGGCCGCGTGCAAATTCGCCGTATGTCGTCTGGTTAAATCCGCCGTTCATCCGCATATAACCGACGCCCGGACGAATCATATAGACTTCGCTGATCGACGGCTGCGGAACACCCGCCCGCGTGATATCGACTGTCTCCTGCTTACCGGTCGCAAGATGTTCGACAGTAAGATGGATAGTTGTTCCCTCGGGGCCACGCAGATAAGAACGCACTTCGGGAAAGGGCTTTCCAACTAACGATTCATTCTTAACCTCAGCTATTTTACCGTCGGGCATAACACGCTGCCCCGAAAAACTAATAAACTTGTCGCCGTAACGCAGACCAACTTTGTTAGCCGGAGCACCCTCGAAAGTGGCTTTGATGTATGAATTGAGAACCTTGCCGTCGGCATCGCTCAGATCACCGATCGTCGCCCCGATACCAAAGTATCGTGAACTTTGATCGGTCACGAATTGCTGGGCTTCCTTTGCATCAAAATAATGTGAGTGCGGGTCGAGCGTCTGCAGCGCCGAGTCGATCGAGGATTTGAAAAGCTCATTGTAATCGAGCTTTTTCTCGCCGGCGTAATTGTTATCAATGACGGCGAGAGCTTCCCGGATGTCGCTCTGGATCGTGTCGACGGTCGCTGGCTTTGCCGGGGCGGTTTTGACGCGCTCGGACTGGAGTTTTGCCGTCGTAGAGGAGTTCTGAGCAAATCCAAACGATGATAGGAATAAAATTGTTATAAGTGCGAAAAGGCGTGTATTACTTTGTTTCACGAATGCAGTGTCTCCCCGGGGTAAACCTCTTGCGGAACATTAATTCTCAAAAAGAATAGCATTCATTTGAGGAAAAAGCGACGAGATTAGTTGCCCGTCCAGTAGTAAAAGAATGAAACTCGCAAACTTTTATCGAGCCGGGTATTAGGTTACACTTTCAAAACTAAGTAACGATGTCTAACCTGCTCGAAGTCAAAAACTTAAGGACGCATTTTCCGACGCGGGCCGGGCTTGTCAGGTCTGTCGATGACGTGAGTTTCACTATCGGCGAAGGTGAGCTGCTCGGCCTCGTCGGTGAATCCGGCTGCGGTAAATCTATTACTGCGTTATCGATAATGCGCTTGATATCCCCGCCGGGAAAGATAGTGGGCGGTTCGATCAAATTCAAAGGCGAAGAGCTTACAACTGCGCCGGAAGAGCGTTTGCGGGAGATACGAGGCGACGACATCGCTCTGATCTTTCAGGACCCAATGACCTCGCTCAACCCTGTCTTCACCGTCGGCGAACAGATTGCCGAGGCCTTGCGCCTGCATCGCAAGATGGATAAAAAACAGGCATGGAACGCCGCGATCGAGGCAATGGAAGAGGTATCAATACCTTCCCCCGAACGCCGTGCTTCAGATTACCCCCATCAGCTTTCGGGCGGCATGCGTCAGCGTGTGATGATAGCGATGGCCCTTGCGTGCGATCCGGAATTGCTCATCGCAGATGAGCCGACAACCGCGTTAGACGTAACCATCCAAGCCCAGATACTAGAGCTGCTTGATGAATTAAGACGGTCGCGAAACCTCGCTGTTTTGCTTATCACGCACGATCTTGGTGTTGTCGCAGAGGTCGCTGATCGAGTATGTGTGATGTACACCGGCAAGATCGTCGAAGAATCGGACGTTGACGAGATGTTCGAGAATCCAAAACATCCTTATACACAAGGTCTGCTGCGTTCTGTGCCAAAATTGACCGAGATCGGTACCACGAAAGCTGAGCGTCTTAAAACTATCGAAGGCACGGTTCCAAGCCCGACTAATTTGCCCCGTGGCTGCCATTTCGCCCCGCGTTGCGAATACAAAATGGATATTTGCGTCGATATTGAGATACCTCTTACGATCTTAGAAAATGGCTCTAAAGTTCGTTGTGTATTGCACGACGAAAAGCAGAAATTTAATGTCGCACGTGCAAAGACAATGGCCGCAGTATGACAGCAGCAGCAAAACCATCAGAAGATCACATTGTCGAGGCCCGCAATCTCGTCAAGCACTTTCCTGTCGATAATAGCGATGATGTCGTCCAAGCGGTCGATGACGTTTCGTTTGATATAGTCGCCGGTGAAACGCTTGGGCTTGTCGGCGAATCGGGTTGCGGCAAATCAACGGTCGGCAGATGTTTGCTGCGTTTGCATGAACCAACAAGTGGGGAAGTTTTATTCGAAGGTAAGAACATCATCGGTTTACCGAACAAAGAAATGCAAGCCCTGCGGCGTGAGATGCAGATCATCTTTCAAGATCCGTATGCGAGCCTAAATCCGCGTCTAAGTATCCGGTCGATCATCTCTGAGCCTTTGAAGATTCATCGTATCGGCAACAAAACCGAACAAAATGACCGAGTCGCTGACCTGCTGCAAAAGGTCGGCCTCGATCCGAAATACGCTGACCGCTATCCGCATGAATTTTCAGGCGGACAACGACAACGAATCGGCATCGCTAGAGCTCTTGCTCTAAATCCAAAACTGATCATTTGTGACGAACCGGTATCAGCTCTCGACGTGTCTGTTCAAGCCCAAGTCGTTAATCTGCTGCAGGAATTACAGGACGAATTTGGCCTGACATATTTGTTTATTTCGCACGGTCTTGCGGTCGTCCAACATATTTCGGACCGCGTGGCAGTAATGTATTTGGGTAAGATAGTTGAGATCTGTGCCGCCGCCGAGCTTTATGAATCGCCGCTGCATCCTTATACACAGGCGCTACTTTCGGCAATTCCGATACCGGACCCAAAACACAAGCGCGACCGTATCGTTCTGAGAGGAGACGTTCCGACACCGATCAATCCACCGTCAGGCTGCCGTTTCCGGACACGTTGCCCAATTGCGACTGATGAGTGCTCAGCCATAGAGCCGGAATTGCGAGAGATAAAACCCGGACATTTTGCAGCTTGTATTAAGGTAGATGGCTATTGATACAAGTTATTTGAAACGCCGAATACCAAAACGACGTATATTTGATGTTCTAGTAACCAGATCAAAATTCTCGCTTTATCAGAATTGAGATTTCCAAAGGAGATTACCAATATGACCGAAGAAAACCCATCCGAAATTCAAACACCAGAGCCTGCAGCAAAGACTGAGGACACGACACCCCAGATGTCTGCAGTCGCAGCATTGGGCCACATCTTTATCGAACCCGGCCGCGTGTTTGAAGATATGAGACGTAAACCTCGATTCCTCCTCGCCGGAATACTATCGATCATGCTTATTATGCTGTTTCAGGTAGTGTTTATAGAAAAGATAGGACTTGAAACGATAGCCCGAGCAAGAATAGAGCAGAGTTCGCGAATGTCGGATATACCTAAAGAACAGAAAGAAATAATAATACAAGGACAATCCGGCACAATGGCAAAGGTCATTACTTACGTTTCAACCCCTCTCGTGTTGTGCATTTTCTTTGTTATCGGTTCGCTGATCTACTGGCTCGGTGCAAATGCTATGGGCGGCAGTGCAAGATTCCCGCACGCTCTTTCAGTGTGGTTTTATTCAATGTGGCCGCAAACTTTGCTGTTTACCGTGGCGAATCTGATAGTCTTATTCGTAAAGAGCTCTGATGACATCGACGTTACCCAGGCTCAGGAAGGATTAATAAAGGCCGGACCTGCAATGTTGATCGACGGAGCTGCCCATCCTGTGATCCAGGCTCTCGTGTCGCCGATAGATATCTTTCAGATCATCGGGTGGGTGCTTGCTGCGATCGGATTGCAAAAAGTAGCTAAAATATCCGCCGGAGCAGCATGGGTACCTATTGTTTTGCTGGCCCTTTTTGGAGTTGCAGTTAAAGTATTGGTCGCGGTGATGTTTAAGTAAAAC
>JBKJRA010000149.1:0-5596 GCA_046594975.1 Pyrinomonadaceae bacterium
AAAGGCGAGATTCGCGTCATTCTAAAACTCAAACCGTCGCTAGCTCCGATAAAGGTCGCCGTCCTACCGCTCGCTAAAAATAACGAGGGCATTGTTACGCTTGCCAAAAAGCTAAAACACGACCTGCAGCCGTCGATGCGGGCCGTTTATGACGATACAGGCGGCATCGGTAAGCTGTATGCGAGACAGGACGAGATCGGCACGCCGTTTTGTGTCACGGTCGATCACGAATCGCTCGAAGACAATGCCGTCACCGTCCGCAACCGCGATACTTGGGAACAAGAGCGTGTCAATGTAGATCAGCTGCAAGAATATCTTCAAAAACGCCTCAACTAGCATTTATTGAACACCGTAATAGCGTCAGAGGTCGTGACCCAATCGAAAAGCTGGGTCAATATTGCACGTTTCGGTTTCAAAATGGGTATATTCTTCAATCAGCGATAGCGACGTGAATAGTATGCCAAAGCATTTTGACATAACCGCCGACATCGATGCGTCGCACGTACTGAATCAATTACTGACACATTCTCTGACCGATTTGCTGACGCGACGGTGACGCTCTTTGTTTTGGGCGTTACACTAGAAGCTCGTGTTATGGCAAAAATAACGCAAAAAATAATTGATCTTGCCGAATCCGTTCGTTCAGCGGGCGGACGGGCTATGCTTGTCGGTGGCTGCGTGCGTGACGAACTGATGGGAATCGAGCCGAAAGACTGGGACGTTGAGGTCTATGGCGTCGAACCTTCAACGCTACGAAAGATTCTTGATAGTTTAGGTGAAGTAAACGTAGTAGGCGAGGCCTTTGCGGTCTATAAGCTTGGGAACGATCTCGATGTGTCGATCCCGCGTCACGAGCGTAAAGCATCGCTAGGGCATCGAGGTTTCGTGGTTGAGGGTGATCCGGAAATGTCGTTTAAAGAGGCTTGCTCACGACGGGATTTTACCGTTAACGCTATACTCAAAGATATTTTGACCGGGGAGATCGTCGATCCGTTTGATGGGCGAGGCGACATTGAACGCAAGACGCTGCGAATGGTTTCGCGTGGGACATTCGCCGAGGACAGCTTGAGGGTTTTGCGTGCCGCACAGTTTGCGGCGAGGTTTGAGTTTGATATTGACGCGAAAACGGTCGAGGCCTGCAAAACCATTGATGTTACGGATCTGCCTAAAGAACGTATATGGGGCGAGGTCGAAAAGCTTTTGCTGCTTGCGGAAAAACCGTCAATCGGACTGAGATGGCTTTATGATCTGGGCGTTGTGCGGCAGATATTTCCCGAGCTAGCATCCCTCGTCGGCGTGCCGCAGGAGCCGGAGTGGCATCCGGAGGGTGATGTCGATGTTCACACGCTGATGGTGACCGACGAGGCCCGTAAGCTTGTCGACGAACTCGACTATCCGCGGCGAGTTGCAGTAATGCTCGGGGCGCTTGCTCATGATTTCGGCAAGCCTCCGACGACCGAGTTTGTCGACGGCAAGATGCGTTCCCGGGGTCACGATGAAGCTGGCGTTGAGCCGACGCTTACGTTTTTAGACACGCTTGGTATTTATACGCTCGACGGTTATGACGTGCGAAATCAGATCGTCCAGCTTGTGCGGTATCACCTGAAACCGGGCGAATATTACGGTGCGAAAACGCCAGTGGGTGACGGGGCTTTTCGCAGACTTGCACGCAAGGTCGAGCCTGATCTGCTCTATCGTGTAGCAAAGGCCGATTCGCTTGGACGCAATCCTGATTGGCTGCCGAAAGAAAAGTGGTTTGATTCAAAGGCTCAAGAGTGGTTCATGGCAAAGGTGCGGGAACTTGAGATAGAGAAAAAGGCCCCATATCCGATCTTGATGGGCCGGCACCTGATCGAACTTGGCTTGCAGCCGGGACCGCAGTTCAAACAGATACTCGATGCTATTTATGAGTTGCAACTTGATGGTAAGATAACGGATCTTGATCAGGCGATCGCCGAGGCGCAAAAACATCTTTCATGAACACAAAAATGCGACCTGTAACTGTTTGACCAATTACAGATCGCAAATTTGATATTACAGATATTAGGACTGCTTTCCTTCCAAAAACGCCTTTAGTCTGCGTGACCGCGACGGATGCCGCAGCTTTCTTAGGGCTTTTGCCTCGATCTGGCGGATGCGTTCGCGGGTGACGGCGAAGTGCTGGCCGACCTCTTCGAGCGTGTGCTCGGAGCCGGTGTTGCCTAGGCCAAAACGCATCTTGATGACTTTTTCTTCACGCGGCGTGAGTGTCGCGAGAACCTCGTCGGTGATCTCGCGAAGATTTGAAAATGTTACTGATTCGGCTGGATTCAATATCGATTTGTCCTCGATAAAATCGCCGAGATGTGAATCTTCTTCTTCGCCGATCGGGGTTTCGAGTGAGATCGGTTCTTGTGCGATCTTCAAAACCTTTCGCACTTTCGAGACCGGAATGTCCATCCGTTTTGCGATCTCCTCGCTTGACGGCTCACGCCCGAGTTCCTGCACGAGCAGACGCGAGGTGCGGATCAGCTTGTTAATCGTCTCGATCATGTGGACAGGAATGCGGATCGTGCGTGCCTGATCGGCAATGGCACGAGTAATCGCCTGACGGATCCACCACGTCGCGTAGGTCGAGAATTTATATCCGCGACGCCATTCAAATTTATCGACCGCTTTCATCAGACCGATGTTGCCTTCCTGGATCAGATCGAGGAACTGCAGACCGCGATTGGTATATTTTTTCGCGATTGAGACGACGAGGCGAAGGTTGGCCTCGACCAGCTCGCGTTTCGCTTTGTTGGTCTCAGTCTCACCGACGCTGATCGTGGTGTAGGCACGTTTGATCTCGACCGGCGGCAGATGATACCGCTCCTCGATATCCGCAAGAACAGCACGATGCTCGGCGATCTTAGCCGTAAGCTCTTTCTTTTCGGCAGGTGCCGGTTTCTTTTCAAGCTTCTCGTTAACCTTTGCGATTGCCCGCTCGGGCTTGCGGATGTCATCGACAGTCTTGCGGATGGCCGCGATCAATACCTGACGCGAGCGTTCTGTTAAGTTCAAATGCTTGATCTCCTGTGCGATCTCAAGCCGCAGACGGGCGGTTCTGCGACGCAGGGTCAACAACTTTTTCGATTTCTTGCCGTCGGCTTTTACCTGCTCGGCAATCAGTTGGTTCCACGTCTTTAACGCAGTCGCAAAATGCCCACGGATGCTCTCGATGCCCTCGAGCGTCCAGCGCATATATTCCTCAGCCTTGTCTTCTTCAACTGAAATTTCGGCTTGCTCGGAGAAAACAACCGTTTCGCGAATGCTGGCTTTGCCGGCGATCAGATCATCGCCTATCTTTAGCAGACGCTCGACAGCGATAGGCGAACGCGAAATTGCCTTATGCGTTTTGATCTGTCCACGCTCGATGCGTTTTGCAATGACGACCTCGCCCTCGCGGTTAAGCAAGGGAACAATACCCATTTCACGCAGATAAAGCCGGACCGGATCATTTGATTTGTCGAGCACGCCGGCCGACAGGTCGAGATCCAGATCGTCTTCATCGACTTCCTTCTCTTCTTCCTCATCGTCGAGAGCCATCGTAGAGGCACGTTCGAGTAGCTGAGCATCGGTTTCGGCGACCGAGATATTTGCACCCTCAAGGCGCTCCAAAACATCCTCAATGTCGTCCGCCGACATCATATTTTCGGGTAGTTCGCGGTGGAGCTGGTCGAGGCTCAGCCCTTTCTTTCGCCGGCCGAGGGCTACCAGGCGGTCAACAATGTCTTCTTTTTCGTCGTAATCAGCCATAAAAGTTTTGATTAAAATATCGCGTAAACCGTTGTTCGCAATATATTTATATACGCTCGAAAGCCGGAAATTGTTTCATTTCTGCGGGTCAAGTGTAAACCCAAAATTATATCACAATTCGGCAATATGTCTCTGCAGATCGCGGCGTATTTTTTCGAGTTCGAGCTGTTCGTAAACAAGCTCGTTAAAACGCGCCGGGTCGCCCGATTGCTCGGCGAGCGTCGCTTCGCGGCTAATTTCCATTATCTTGTTGGCGATAGCCATATTTCGCAAAGCAAAAACACAGTTTTCGGCGTCGTGCAAGACGGTGTCCATCGCGTCTTCTTTATTTCGGCGAGGCTCACCGATCAACAGAGTATGTGCAAGGTCGACGGCGTCTTCGTCATCACCGATATGTTCGAGCAGCGTCTCTTGCGTGATCTCCTGCTTAGAAGTGTGAATCGTGTTAAAAGCCGAGAATATCTCAGCCGTCGGCAGGTCCTCAAAATCGCTTGGCTCAAGCAGCGGCAAGATCACATCCCTCAGGTCGCGGTCGAAAACGAGCAGTTCGAGCAAATGGCGTTCGGCGATGGTAACTTTCGCACGTGCTGCACGGGAGATTTTTTGTGTGATGGACTGCGTTTGCAACTGTTGGCCATGTGACAGCGGGGACCACAGCTCACGTTTTAAGGCCGCGTCCTCGACATGGAAAAATGTCATCGCCTGATCAAAGCTCTCGCGTTTTTGGATGTTGTTGCGGATCGCCGCAATCACAGGCAGAAAATCTTCGATAGCCTCGGCTTTTTGCTTCGCATTGTGAATGTTGCGATCCGTGACGGACGATTTTAATGCGAAAGAGAGGAACGGCTCGGCCTTTCCGCGAGCTTCGTTGTAAGCTTCGAGACCGTTTTCGCGGATAAAATCGTCGGGGTCCTTGCCGTCAGGCAGGACGAGCACCTTGATATCAAATTCCTGCGGCAGCATATGCTCGATAGCACGTCGGGCAGCCTTAATGCCTGCCGGATCGCCGTCGTAATTGATGACGACCTTTTTCGTGAAACGCGAGAGCAGTTTCGATTGCTCCGGCGTAAATGCGGTGCCGAGACTCGCGGCGGTGTTTGTAATGCCAAATTGAGCGAGGGCGATGAGGTCCAGATAGCCTTCGACGAGGATGGCGAATTTTAGTCGGCGGATCTCGTCTTTTGCCTGAAATAAGCCGTAAAGATGCTCGCCTTTGGTGTAGGCGGGCGTTTCGGGCGAGTTGAGATATTTTGGCTGGTCGTCCGGGTCGAGCGACCTCGCTCCAAACGCTATCGCACGACCGTTTACATCTAAAACCGGAAACATTATGCGACCGCGAAAACGGTCGAAAACCTTTTCTTTTTCTTCGTTTACAGACACAAGTCCAGACTGCTCGATCAGCTTTTGATCGGTATTTTTGTCGCGGAGAACTGTCAGCAATCCGTCCCATTTGTCGGGCGAAAATCCGATGTGGAACTGTTTTTGAATATCCTCGGAAATGCCTCGCTGCGCTAAGTATGCATGAGCGGCTTTTGTCTTGGCGTTTTTGGCTTGCAGCTCTTTTTCCCAGAATTCTAGAGCGATCTGGTTTAGCTCGATTATCTGGTCGGCGATCTGTTTTTTCTCAGCGGAGCGTTTTTTGCTTTGCTCGTACTGCTGGTCATCGACCGGTTCGGGCAGCATCACGCCGCTGATCTCGGCGACGCGTTTGATGGCCTCGGGGAAATTTAGCCCCTCCATTTCCATCAAAAAGTTATAGACGCTACCGCCTTTGCCGCAGCCAAAACATTTGTAAAACCCCTTTGCCGGGCTCACCGAA
>JBKJRA010000161.1:0-4123 GCA_046594975.1 Pyrinomonadaceae bacterium
CCTGCGTTCGTCGTTGACATAGACCTCGGCACCGAGCGGAGCGAGCACGACGAGCCGCGGTAGCCCCGCACGCTTTTTCTCATCGATGTCTTCGGATGCGGCTTCGAGCTCGGCAATCCATTCGGCGACCGAGTTTGGCCGGTCGTTTGGATCGATCTCAAGTGCGCGCATTATCACGCGATCGACATCCGCCGGCACGTCCGACCTGATCGAGGTGAGCGACGCAGGTTTATGCATGATTTTCTGCATAATGAGCTGCATCATATCGCCCGTAAACGGCGTCTTGCCGCCTAGCATCAGATACGCGATGGTGCCGAGAGCGTAGAGGTCCGCACGTTTGTCGACGCCCATTTCGGGCTGCATCTGCTCGGGCGACATAAACTCTGGCGTGCCGATGATGCCGCGCGACGACGGCGTGGCGTTTGACGATGTGTCGGTGATCGTCTGGTTGACGATCTTTGCCAGGCCAAAATCGCCGACTTTGACAAAGCCGTCGCCGCCCTTGCCCTTTTGCATGATGAAGATGTTGGCGGGTTTGAGATCGCGGTGGAGGATATTGAGATCGTGTGCCGCATCGACGCCGTCGGCTATTTGCCTTAGCAATCTGACCGCTCGCGGCACGGGCAGAGTTCCCTCTCGGCGGAGCAGTTTGTGCAAAGTCTCGCCCTCGACGTATTCCATCACGAGATAAAAAACGCCGTCCGGTGTCTCGCCGAAATCTGTCACGCTTACTGTGTTAGGGTGAATGATCGACGCGGCGGCCTGAGCCTCGCGCTCGAAACGCGCGATCGCCTCGCCCTCTTGAAGATCGTCGCTGCTGAGGATGTCCTGACGGACGGTTTTGACCGCGAGCTTTTTTGTTGTAAATTTTTTGTCTTTGGCAAGATAGACTTGCCCCATCGCCCCGCGGCCCAGACGGCTTTCGAGCAAATACCGCTCAGCGATTGTCTGCGGCCCCGGCAAAGACAAACGCGTCTGTGTCCCGTCGTGCGGACAAATAACCGCCTCGTCGCCGAAACAACGCTCACATTTTGGGCATTCCTTCATAACTCTAAGATATTTTCAACGCAAAGACGCAAAGGTGCAAAGACGCAAAGACAGATTTAGAGAAAATAGCAGAAAACATGGGATTTCCCTGACTTTGCGGCTTAACGTCTTTGCGTTGAAAATCTTGTTTGTTATAATTCATAAATACTTTCGGGTCGATAGCTCAGTTGGCAGAGCAGCGGACTCTTAATCCGCGGGTCGCAGGTTCAATCCCTGCTCGGCCTACCATTTCATGGTAGTCAAAGGTTGTCGGTAACGGCAACCTTTTTCATTTGTCGGCAGGCCTTCAAAACCATCGCCCTAATATGTTCTAATCATTGTAAATATGAAGAGCGGTTGCGAAAGCAAAGATGTTAAGAAACGGCGTTCGATCGAACTGCCGGTTCTAAATACGTCCGGCAAAAGCGAGATCAGCCATTCGAAGACCAGCATTTGGCGGGCCGTCGTTTTGCTCACGCTCACTCTGCTAATGGTCGCTCATTACCTTCAATGGCGCGTCATGGGTACGACTGTCTCGCCGATCGAGCCTTCAGAGACGATGTACACCCTGCAGAACGGAGCGGTCAACGCGGGGTTTATCTTCTTCACGCTGGCTATTTTGGCGACGCTCGTGTTTGGGCGTTTTGTGTGCGGATGGGGATGTCACATTCTCGCTCTGCAGGACTTTTGTGCTTGGCTCCTCAAGAAAATGGGACTTACCCCAAAGCCGTTTCGGTCGCGGCTGCTCGTGTTTGTGCCTATTATCGGTGCCCTGTATATGTTCGTCTGGCCAACCGCTTATAAGTTCTTTGCGGGGCCGCTGAACGAGCCTGTGTTCCCGCAATTTACCAATCATTTGGTCACGACCGAATTTTGGGCGACATTCCCACCGCTTGCCGTCGCGGTTCCCTTTCTTTTTATTTGCGGATTCTTGACGGTCTATTTCCTCGGTTCAAAAGGTTTTTGTACTTACGCTTGTCCGTATGGTGGATTTTTTGCTCTCGCGGACAAGTTTTCTCCCGGTAAGATACGTGTGACCGATGCATGCAACGAATGCGGGCATTGCACGGCGACTTGCACTTCGAACGTCGTCGTCCATTCGGAAGTAAAAGAATTCGGAATGGTCGTCGATCCGGGCTGTATGAAATGCATGGACTGTATCAGCGTCTGTCCGAATGATGCTCTGTATTTCGGATTCGGCAAGCCGACGTTCTCTTTTTCGGAGCCGAAAGCGATCAAGAAAAGTTTTTCAATAACGTGGCCCGAAGAGATCGCTACCGCCGTGATATTTGCCGCGAGCTTTCTGGCTGTTCGCGGTGTGTATGCACTTGTGCCGTTTTTGATGGCGCTCGGGTGGGCTGCTGTCACGACCTTTCTCGCGATAATGACGTGGCGATTACTATCAAAAAGTGGACAAACATTCTACAAATTTGATCTCAAATCCGATGGAAAACTGCGACGAGCCGGATGGATCTTCTTGATCTTTTCGCTTATCTGGCTAGGTATTACGTGGCAAAATGGCTGGATCAGATATCACGAATATGCCGGCGAACAGGCATTTCGAAGTCTTCAGATACCTGACGAACTGGCACTTGCTCAGTCTGACCCAAGTCAGTGGATAAGCCCGGCTGATCGTAAAAATATTGACATAGGCAAGAGAGATCTTTATCGTGCGTTGGATGCAGGCTTTTTCCGAAACAGCGACGCGCTGCCAAAACTTGCGTGGTTTGAATATCTCTCCGGTGACACTGACAAAGCCGTGCAGAGACTTGGCATCGCTGCCGACCTGCAAACCGGCGAGCCAAGGGCCCTGAGCCTTTATTATCGAGGTGCGATATTGAACCGTATGGGCCGCTACGATGAGGCTCTTGCAGCCCTCGACCAGGCTCTGCTGGAACGTCCTGACCTTGTTCTCGCTCGCGAGGAGTCAGGCGAATCGCTGTGGCTGCTCGGACGTTATCAGGAGGCTACCTCGGCCTGGACAGGAGCGGTTAGAAAAAATCAGGCACTAGCGTTAGCCACCGAATTCCTTGCCGGTGCTGCCGCGTCAATGGGCAATCGTGAACTGGCAATTAAACTTGAAAAAGAGGCAGCTAAGAATACTCCCGAAGATCCATATTTTCACTGGATGCTCGGGATGCGTCTGCAAAATGTCGGGATGAACGCATTAGCGGATAAACACTTTAAGATTGCGATCGAGATCGACCCGTCATTTCAGTCACGCGGACGATAATAAAAATGGCGACCCAAAAGCCGCCTTTAACAGTTAAATCTGAGCTGAGATCATTGCCCGATAATATCCTGATTTAACATATCGGCAGTTACGCTCACGGCTTTTGTCGTAAAAGTAAAACGCCTCGATGTTACGTTCAGATTATAGGATTGACCCGCCGTCACATTAGTAAATTGGTAATACCCAAAACTGTTTGTAACTGCTGTTCTGACGGCTCCGACCGAGTCCGTCATCGTAACGGTTGTTCCACGCAGCCCGCGGCCGGTCGGTGATACTACGCGCCCGGATACTGCAAAGAGAGCGGCACTTGGCCCCTGCACCGTAATCGTGATCGGAGCACCTGTCTTGTAAAATCCTATTGTAGCTGTTTTATTCTCAGGCGGACGGTTTGAATCGAACCGGAAATTATAAAGTGTGCCCCAGCGGATGGCATTTGCATTTTGATTTTGTGCAAACGTTTCTGAGTTCCACGTCATTGTGCCATTTGTCTGCGACTGTGCCCACGCAGTGCTGCTAAATCCGGCACTTCCAATTGTTCCGTCATTGGCAATTCCCGGCTGCTGTGGCGGTGCGTGAAACCCGATATTGCTCACAGAAGCTCCGCCGCCTACCGGCACACTGAACGACTGTATCGCACGATCAAGATTTTGGTTGTAAAGGGCATACTCATAATGCCAGACGCCGGCGGATGGATTTGTTACTTTGTAAGCAACAAAACCAATGCCATCGACTCCCGGAGCAGGCTGTATCTGAACTGACGTTGACCCCGTCCATGCAGCTACGGCAGGTTTCTCTTGAACGGTAGCCGCCGCTTGGGCAAAGCTGTAGCAATTACTCGAACCGGATGTGCATGTCGTGCCTGAA
>JBKJRA010000253.1:0-3606 GCA_046594975.1 Pyrinomonadaceae bacterium
GAGGCGATACTGCGGCCGTTCGCCTTTTGGATGGTGTCGTTTTCCAGCACTCCGGCGAGCCGAAGCGGGCTATCTGCAGTGAGCGTTTTGACCTTGAGGTTTTGCCCGACGGCTGTCTTACCTATCGTCAACACAGCCGTAAACGCCGCTGCCGCTAGCATTATCACGACCGCCTTTCGCACCATTTTAGCGTCACGGATATTCTCCGAGACCAGATAAACAATGGTCACGAGAGCGACGCCGACCATTTTTCGCATCGAAACCTGTGGCTCATACGAAAAGATCGACGATATTAGCGACAACCCGACGAATGCGAGGATCGCTATCCCGACACCATCTTTCTGAAGCCTCGGCCTGACAAAAAATGCCCTGATCAACCAAAATACCAACGCCAGCGACCAAGCGATCTGCGTCGCCGCGATCGATATCGGGGCAGACAGCGCAAGCAGCAAAAGCGAAGCCTGCATAACCTTGCCCGTGAGTGTGTATATTTTTGAATCTTGATCCACGCGTTTGTTGTAGGCCGCAATTGATTATAGAGAAAAAGGTAGAAAAAGCATATAATTCGGTTGATCGGAGCATAAATTAAATATGAAAAAGACGATGCGTGCGGCGGGGTTTTGCTTGGTGCTGTTGTTGGCGGGGTTTTTGTTTCTTTTTAGGGCATCGCACTCGGATGCGGCTAAGGAAGATCCGTTTGCGGTTTTGCTCAAGATGCCTGCGCCGCCGCCGCCGAATCCTCTCGTCTCAGGACAAACCAAGATCCGCGACGAAAAGTTTTTCAACTCCAGCGCTCCGCCAAAGGACAATGCCTCGATCCGTGATCTGCTTGATTATTGGGAACGGCAGAGCCAAGCGTCTCAGCCGCTGAATTACACGCCCGACCCGTCGGATGCGGTGCTTTCACGCATTATGAAAGAGATCGAACGCAAGCCGACACTACTGCCGAGCTATCTCAATCTGTTTCGAAAAGATCTAAAAGCGGCGGATTTTGTTAAGGAACATTACGACCGCGAGGGCACGACGGGCGTTTATGACAAAGAGACGCGTAAGGCGATCAAGGCCTGGTTGGTTTATAACAGCCCGTATTTTAGCGTCGAACTCGTGCGCGGAGCTTCGAGCACGGCTGACACCGGCGAGTATGTGACCAATCAGGAAGAGCTGCTCGCTCTCGCACGCGTCGATTTTGACAAGGCAAAACCGATCATCGACCGCCTATTGGGCGACACTTCGCTCAAATCATCGAGAGTTCTCGCGACTTGGGCTCTGTATCGGCACGCGCTTGAGACAAATTCGGTAGGAGATGTAGACCAGTATCGTGACGACCTGAAAAAGTTTGTCGAGGATAAGTCGGCCCTGCCGGGAATGCGAGATCTGGCGATGGACGCTCTCGCAAGCGAGAAAGAATGGTCGGGCCGTGACGAGTGGTATTACTCGCTGATGGCGGACGAGACGCTTGCCGATCTAAAAGTTAACGGACAGCAAAATACGGGATTGACGACGCTGATGCAGGTTTCGCCTGACGATAAATACGTCGATAAAATGCTCGAATTCGTCAAGAGTGACAACCCCGTGATCCGTAGTGCGGCCGTTCGCAATCTGGTCACGAAACTCAATAGTGGTAACCCCGAGATCGTCAGAGCACTGCTGCCTTGGTTAGAGGATCCAAAATGGGCGGTCGATATTAATGACGCCCGCGGAACCCTCGTTCGCAAACTCAATGAGATCGAGATGACCGAGAGCGTGCCGGGACTGATGAGAGTCATCGAAGAAAAGCAGATCGGTTCGCCGTATGCAGCGAATGTTATGGCAAATTCGGCGAATGCGGTAAGGCCGGCTGCAAATGCTATGGCAAACGCGGCAAACACCGTCTCTCGTCTGACGAACACTGTTGCGTCAAACACGGTCTTTTACCCGCACCGTTATTCAGGTGTGTTGGCGCTGGCAAAGCAAAAAGATTCGCGTGCTTTGCCGACATTGCGGCGGGTTCTTACGGAAACCAGCGGCTACGAAGCCGGCAGCGTTGTGGGAGCGATACTTGCGAGCGGTGGTTACACCGTACCTGAGCAGATCGCAGCTCTCGACGATGCGGCAAAGGGCGTGAAGGACGAGATCGACATGGCCGAAAAGGCAGAAGCCGCGTCGGAGGACGCCAATCTTTCGCTGCCGGATTACGCAAATAAATATGCTAATGAAAGTGCTAATTACACAATGCACCCGCCGACTGCCGTTGAGATAAGAAAAATGCTCGGCCAGCAGTTGACGCAGTCGCCGGAGATCTCAGACGGCCTGGCGAGGGCGATAGTTGACCGCATTGAGATGCTCGAAACCAAAGATCCGCCGATCGCACGGGCGTATCGTCAGATGATACTCCGCTGGCAAAATGCGGCGATCAATCTGCTGCTGCTCCGCGACGTAAAACGCGGAACCGCCGAACCCGACACGATCATCAGGCTGCTCGGGCAGCGGAAAGAACTGCGCGAAAAACAATCGGCCGATATTTTTGATATACGCACGGGCAAGCCTACGGCGTTTGCAGTATCCGCGTGCCTGCTCGAGGACACCGCAGATTTTACCACGATCTTAGACAGCGGCAGCCCCGAGATGAAGATCGCAATGCTCGCGTGTGCACGTCTGATCAGGATCCGGCTGCCGGTCGCTAAGGTCGCCGAAAATCTCAAAGCAACGGGCTTACTCGCACTTGCTGCCGAGCGATATCTCGAAGCGGAAGATTCGCCGGAGGCTCGGGGCATTGTGCTTGCACGACATCCCGGCGAGGCAAAGATACTCGGAGCAAGGTCGGCGTTTATCGTCGATGGGGCATCCGAAAAATACAACGAGTACCTGTATGCGATCTATCAGAGCATCGGCGACGACAGCCTGTATAACGGCTGGTATGGTGCGGGCAACGAAGAGGAGATACTTGCCAAGGAAAAACAGCTCCAGGCGGAGGTGAAAAAGTCTGACGACCTCATCGGCATCTATTCGTATGACGGCAATTATGTCCGTATATATAGGGACAAAGTGATGTTTAGTTGGGACGAGGACGAGTCGCGCTATCGCGAGCGGCCGATGACCAAGTATGAGTTTGATGAGATCAAGGCGTATTTTACGGACAACCGCGTGGACGAGCTGCCGCCATTCCTTGCCTGCGGCGGTGCTTATTGTACGGCGAAAGAACTTGTAATGCTCAGTAAGAACGGCGGGCGACGCGTCTATATGACCGACGCCGGAATATTGTCCGGCGGCTACGAATTTTTCACCGGTCTCGAAAAATATTTTGCCGACTTGCGAAAAACTCCGGGAGTACTCAAATACCAATTGAGCCGTGAGATACCGGGCCTCGAGGTCGTAATGGAATCGGACGAACTGCATGCCGCGTCCGTCTGGAAAAGCGGTGCTGACTTTCGCGTCGTCGCGAGCGAAACTGACGTCCGCGATAAGGTCAAACAGGAGATCGAGGACCTGGATGAAGACGGTGGTCAGCCGCCTACTGATCAGTACCTGGAAACTACCGCTAAGAAACAGGCACTGCGTGAAAAGACGATGTATCAGGGTTACAGCTGGTATAAAATTGCAGATGGCAAAGTTGCCGGTATATCTTCG
>JBKJRA010000321.1:0-4333 GCA_046594975.1 Pyrinomonadaceae bacterium
TCGAAGAGATGTCCACCGAGACGCAAGCCCAAATTCTAGAAGGTTTAGACGGCGAACGAGCCGCAGACATTCTAGAGGAAATGTCGCCTGATGATGCAGTTGACGTGCTGGATGAGATGGATGATGAAAAGGCCCAACAGCTGTTTGACCTGATGGAAGTCGATGAAAGGGCAGACGTTGCAGAGCTGATGCATTTCGAAAACGACACCGCCGGCGGCCTGATGACCACTGAGTTTCTAGTGTTTCAGCAAGATCTGACCGTAGGCGAGACGATCAAAGGCCTCCGCCAAATGGCCGAAACGCCGAACATGATCTATTACCTGTACGTGATCGAAGAGGTCGGTTCGTGGAAAATTTCCGGCGTGATCAGTCTCCGCAGTCTAATATTGGCAGACCCGACGCACAAACTCTCTGAAGTGATGCGCAGCGAATTTCGCTTTGCACACCCGTCCGAATCCGCCGAAGAAGTCGCCCAGACCATCGCCGAATATAACCTACTGGCCTTGCCTGTAATTGACGATGAGGGAGATATTTGCGGGATCGTAACCGTCGATGACGCAATGGAAATTTTACTCCCCAAAAACTTGCAACGGCGTCTGCCGCGTCTTTTCGGTTAGCCTATTCCGGCAGATTCATCCTTTTCAGCAGATCCTTGTAGCGCGGGTCGTCACGCATCGAATTTAATGGTGGAACCAGCATCCTGACCGGCATTGTCGGATTACGGCTTTCAAAGTCCTTTTCCAACCAGGAAAAAACTTCTTCTTTCTCATCTAACCCGAGATACGTCCATCCGACGTCGGTTCCTTTTGCCTGTCGTTTCGAAAAAGCGGTTTTCAACTCCTCTACGATCTTCAACGCCTCACTTCGTTTACCTGTCTGTGCAAGTACATAGCCCAGAATACCCAGCGTGCTGCTATGACGATTTGATAATTCGACGGATTTTTCAGCTTCTGCCAAAGCCTCTGAATTTTGTCCCTTATACGCGTAACTTAGGGCCAGCCATCGATGAGCGGCATACCAGTTTGGATCGAGCTCGATCGAACGTTTACATGCCTCGATCGCTGAATCCGCATCGCCTTTCGCGAGATAGATCATTGCCCGGTCGGAATTGATGGTTAATGAAAGCGGATCGAGCTCCTGCGCTCGCTTGTTTTCAGTCAACGCGGCATCATAGCGACCATGTATCTCGAGATACTGACCATACCATTGGTGGCCGTAAGAGTAGTTCGGGCTCAACTCCAGCCCCCGCCTAAATTCCTTTTCCGCTTCTGCCCAATTCCACAGCCCGAGATCAGCGATCGCCGACGAAATGTGCGCTTCGCCTAATGAATCATCTATTGCTATTGCCCGCGTCGCATAACCTTTGGCTGTCGGCAAAAATTCACTTGAAAGCGTGTTGCTGTAATATGGCAAAACACCATAAGAATCGGCGAGACCAACATAAGCGAGGGCAAAGTTCGGGTCTTTGTCCGTCGCCGCTTTGAATTGTTCGATCGCTTTGTTGATATTTTCTTCCGTGCGTTTGTTCCAGTAGTAACGCCCTTTTAGATAAAGCTGATAGGCCTCGGGGTTGTCGGTGTATTTCTTGTTGAGCTTTTGCTCGCCTTCGCCCGATAGTTTCAGTTTCAGCTTGCTCACGATCTCGGTGGCTATCTCGCGTTGAGTCGTCAGCAGTTCGGACATTTTCCGCTCATATTGCTCGCCCCAGAGTGATTTATTGCTTCGCACATCAACGAGTTCGACTGTGATGTTCAGATTATCGCCGCGCTTTATCAATCGACCAGTCATCACGGCATCGACGCCGAGCTCTTTCGCGATCTGCTCGGCGTCGGTTTCCTTGCCTTTGTAACGCATCACCGAACTCGCAGGACTGACCTTCAGATCCGGCAGCTGCGAGAGCCGAAATATCAAAGATTCCGCCAAACCATCCGACAAATAATCCGTGTCGGCATCAGAATTCCGATTCTCAAAAGGCATCACCGCGATGGAATTGATCTGTTTGGACGAACCACGACCGTAAAGAAAATAGCTGCCGACCCCAAGAGCCGTTACCAGAACGATACCCAATACGCCCGCCACGAGTGTCTTTTTACGAGAAGCCGTGTTCGAGACCGGTTTTGCGACTGGGAACAAGGCCGTTTCGCCCGCCGTAACTGCGGGTTCAAACGTGCGAGTCGGAGCCTCACCAACCCCAGCGGTCGTATGAAGGATCGCCGTCGCCGGTTCATCACCCGCACCTGAGGACCTCGCCGGGCCATAGAGCAGCTCGCTGCCGTCATCAAGACAGAAGCTCATCGTCAGGTCATATTCGCGTCCACATTGCGGGCATCGTTTCATAAAAATGACAACTTAATATCTGACCCCTGTTTCGGGTCTAATAAATTTCCACTAGCCAAAGCCAATTACCCACCAATTACGCTTTCGGCATGGTAAACCTCGCCCCTACCGCCCGCTCCGATCTTTGATACGACGCGGTAGAGGCTGAACGATCCTCCAATCTCTAAACCTTCGACCATAGTGTTAGTAGCATGTTCTAAAAGAATTACAAGTTACCACAGGTTTCCCGATTTTAGGAATAGTTGAACCTAGATTGGTTTCGAAGGCGCAAAGTAAAGAAAAGCAATTTCAAGCTACGCGATATATGCCATGAAAGATATTACTCAGCGGCGACGCGGCGGTTTGCAGTTTTACGGGTGAAGCGGTGATGTGGAGAAACGCGGGTGAACTCGTGCCGCCGATATCGTTTTGACACGCATTTGATCCGAAAACCGAAGTTTTTGTCAAAAGGACACACCGAAACACATACAAGGTAAAGAGAAATGCATCAGAGATTATTAGAAAACTATCCAATACCGTAGTTCAGCTTGATAAATGGGTCGGAATAGGCTCATACTTTCTTGTTCTTATAAACAAATCACTATTTCGAAGGAGCCTTTGCCGTGCATAAATTGCGTCTTTTTTTTGCGTTAGTTTGTCTACTATTAGTATCCGTTTCAACATACTTTGGCCAAAGACCGCCGCGAACCGAAACACCGCCTACAGCGGTTGCTTCTCCGACTCCGGCCGGTGATTCAACCAAGGTTACGACCACTGCGGCAACGCCAACTCCTGCTCCGACGCCGACACCGACGCCCGATCCGCTTGCTGCGTCAGTATTTTCGGGTTTGAAATTTCGATCGATAGGCCCTGCGGTCACTTCGGGGCGTATCAACGCATTTGCGGTCGACCCAAATGACAGGACCAAATACTACGCTGCGGCGGCATCCGGCGGTGTCTGGAAAACGGTCAATGGCGGCACGACGTGGACGCCTGTGTTTGATGGCGAAGGTTCTTTTTCTATCGGAGCGATCGCTCTCGACCCTAAAAATACTTCGACCGTTTGGGTCGGCACAGGCGAGCATAACAGCCAGCGAAGCGTCGGCTACGGCGACGGTGTTTACCGCTCAGATGACGGCGGAAAAAGCTGGAAAAATATGGGTCTGAAAACCTCGGAGCATATCGGAAAGATCGCCATCGACCCGCGTGACAGTAATATTATTTTCGTCGCTGCCCAAGGCCCGCTCTGGTCGCCCGGCGGCGAACGCGGTCTCTATAAAACAACCGACGGCGGTAAGACTTGGAAAGCGGTAATTCCCGGAACAGAAAACACCGGTGCTACAGATGTCGTCATCGACCCGTCCAATCCGGATATTATGTATGCCGCAACGTGGCAGCGTCGGCGGCATTTTTACACGCTCGTTAATGGCGGCCCCGAAAGCGCGATGTATAAATCGACCGACGGCGGCAACACTTGGACAAAGCTCCGCTCCGGCCTGCCTCCGGGCGATCTCGGCCGCATCGGGATCTCGATCTCGCCGGCAAATACCAGCGTGGTTTACGCGACCGTCGAAGCGACCGGCACACTCAGCGGCATCTTTCGCTCAAACGATCACGGCGCGACGTGGGAACGCACGAGTCCGACGATCGCACAGGGAATGTATTATGGGCAGATACTTGCTGACCCAAAAAATGTTGATCGCATATATATTCCAAATGTAGTTTTCCAAGTCTCAGACGATGGCGGACGAACCCAGCGAGGGCTCGGCGAGAGGCTCAAGCACGTCGATAATCACGCGATCTGGGTCGATCCAAACAACACGGATTACATTCTGGTCGGCTGCGACGGCGGCATCTATGAGAGCTTTGATCGCGGCTCGAATTGGAATTTCAAAGCCAATATGCCGATCGCTCAGTTTTACGACATCGTCGCCGATAACAACACACCTTTCTATCACGTTTACGGCGGCACGCAGGACAACAATTCGCTCGGCGGCCCTGCCCGCACGCGAAACAG
>JBKJRA010000334.1:0-5464 GCA_046594975.1 Pyrinomonadaceae bacterium
TAAAGCGGATATCTCATTTGCTACTACAACAGGACATATGATGTGCTACCTACACTAAGCCAATTTCTTTCTTTGCAAAACGCACGAATTCAGCTATTCTTTTTTGCACATGTCACCTATTGCGATCACGCTTATTTTGCTGCTCGTGGCGATCATCCTATTTGCCAGCGAAAAGCTGCCGGTAGATGTCATCGGCATATTGCTGGTGATGGCACTCGTGCTGACACGCGTTCTCAAGATAGACGAGGCGGTCGCCGGATTTGGCAATGACGTTATTATCACTATCGGCGGTCTGTTTTTGCTGGTCGGCGGGCTGATCAAAACGGGCATGATCGACGTCATCGGGCGCCGAATGCACAAGATCGCAGGCGACAGCGAATTTATATTGACAGCTCTGATAATGTTTGCCGCCGCAGCCGGAGCGTGTGTTTTAAAAAACACAACGACCACGGCGATGTTTCTGCCGGTTGTAATCGGCCTTGCAGCAAAGGCAAAAATTCCACCCTCAAAACTGCTAATGCCGCTGGCTTTTGGAGCTATTCTCGGCGGCAGCTGCACGCTGATAGGTACATCGACAAATCTCGCAGTCAGCGGAGCGATACAACGTTACGGCCAAGCTCCGTTTTCGATGTTCGAACTTGCGCCGGTGGGCATTATTACGTTTTCGGTTGGCATGCTCTACATGCTCTTCGTCGGCCGCCGGATGCTGCCGAGCCGGGGCGGTGAAGATTCACTGACCGAGCAATACAACATTCGCGACTACGTCTCCGAATTGATCGTTCTGCCTGATTCGCCACTAGTCGGCAAAACTCTCGACGAGGTGAATTTTAATAGCGTGCTCGGGCTCACGATCCTCGGCATCGTCCGCGACGGGGAAAGGATAAATGCTCCCGGTTCCAACGAGCGGTTTCAACGCCGCGATGCGCTAATCGTCGAGGGCAAGGTCTCAGATATTTTGCGTGTAAAAGAAGAGGTCGGGCTCGAGATCAAGCCTGATTTTATGCTAAATGACGTCACTCTTGAGGGCGATGATGTAGAGCTTTTCGAGGTGCTTGTGATGCGTGATTCACGTCTCATAGGGCAAACGCTAAAATCAGTCCGTTTTCGCCAGACATACGATCTGACAGTGCTCGCGGTCAATCGTCACGGCACGACATTCATCGAAAAACTGTCGGACGTTAAATTTATTTTTGGTGATGTTTTGCTCGTTCAGGGCAAACGAACTCGAGTCGAACCGCTCGTCGTTGACAATGAACTAATGCTGCTCGAAGACGTTTCTGCAGCGAGCGTCCGTGTGGATAAACGAAAATGGGCGATCGCTGCGTTTCTGCTTTTCTTGTCTATGTCGCTTTCCAAACTCGTGACCGGTTACGACATTCCGCTTGCGATATGTGTGCTGAGCGGAGTGATGCTGCTGCTTGCGACCAAAACCGTCCGCTACAGCGAGATGTATTCGTTGATCGATTTTCGTCTGCTCGTGCTTATCGCCTGTATGATGAGTTTTGGAGTTGCGATGGAAAATACCGGTGCCGATAAATACCTTGCCGGATTGATCGAAACATATGTTGGCCAATACGGAGGAACGGCTGTTCTTGCGGGCTTTTTCCTGTTTACAGTTTTATTGACACAGCCGATGTCTAACCAGGCTGCGGCTCTGGTCGTGTTACCCGTCGCGGTCAAAACTGCCGTTGCACTCGGCCTAAATCCGCGCACGTTTATCATCGGCATCACATATGCTGCGTCATTTTCGTTCATCACACCGCTCGAACCGGCATGCGTTTTGGTCTATACGCCGGGACGTTATAAATTTATGGATTTCGTCAAGATAGGCACCATATTGACTATCATCGTGTTTGTCGTATCGATCACGCTTGTACCGATATTTTGGCCGCTCTAGGCTTTGTCGCTCTTGGAAATATCACTGATCGACAGTCCGCGTTTGATGATGAGGATTATGCCGATCGCCGTCCAAAATAGAATGCGGCCCTTTCGAATAATTGCGATCGTCACACCCATTCCCGCCGCGAGAGCCAATGTTTGGCTCATAAATTGAGAGCCTGCTTCGTCAACCCCGATAACTAAAGGCACCAGTTTGAACATTATCGCGATAAATCGGCTGACGGATTCAAGCAAAAACGAATTGAGTATGCTCGGATACGCATCGCCTATGCGGCTAAGAATAAACAAAACCTCCGCGACGCCGCCCCAAAAATAGACAGTTTCGAGCAAACAGATCGGTATAAATCGCTTTGGGTAATGTCGATAAAATCCGTAAATTAGGTCTTCGAACAGGCGGATATCGCTACGGCGAGTTTTGAGTAGAGTTTGGAAATAACCTTTGCTATAAACCCACTCGCATGTCTTGCTGGCGAAATGCCATTGGCGAATGACCATCAAAATACCGAGTATCAGCAAAATGCCGAATGTTACGATCAGGACATCGATCATGATGGCGAGGCTTTCGTCGATGGCAAAACCCCGTAGCAAAACCACGCCCCCGGATATCAAAAATATTGCTGTTATAAAACTGTAAAAGAGATTTTCCGTCGCGACAGACGACAGACTCGCGACGAGCGGGACGCGGTTTCGCACGGCTATTGCCTTTGCAGTTCCGCTGGCCAGAAAGCCAAGCGGTATCGTCGTTGACATCGCTTCGCCTATCACTACCGCCGGTATCGTGTCTTTTAAGCTTAATGAATAAGGTGCATGAACTGACAGTTTCCACGCATATGCCCTGACAAAAATACGAATGAAAAAGATAGCGATTATCACGCCAAAACCGGCAAAGCCAAACCGCCTGACACCGTCAAATATGTCGTGAAATCCTACCGAATATACAAAATACGAAAACAACCCGATGCCGAAAAGAGTCAAAAGAATACCGGCAATTTTTAGCCGGTTAATGTGTTTTTGCGATATTTGATGCGTGTCTGTGGTCTGATTCACTACTTTGCCTTTGCGCTTATGTTTTGACTAAAATGATATTTGATCAATCGTTAAGTTTTCAATAGGTAAGTATATATGACCACAGCCACAGGAACCGCATTAACAAACTCCGGATTGACCATTTTGTCTGAAGAAGAAGAATTATTTCGCGCATCTGTCCGCGAATTTGCCGAAGGCGAGGTTCGTCCTCGCGTCGAGCACATGGAAAAAGATGCAAAGCTCGACGGCGATCTCATCAAACAATGTTTCGAACTCGGCCTGATGGCTATCGAATCACCTGAGGAATACGGGGGTGCCGGATCGACGATATTTAACGCGATCCTCGCCATCGAAGAACTCGCCCGTGTCGATGCCAGCGTATCGGTTTTTGTCGATGTTCACAACACGCTCGTGACAAATGCCTTTATGCGTTGGGCGAACGATGATCAGAAGAAAAAGTATCTGCCCCAAATGGCCGAGGGTAAGGTCGGAGCTTATGCCCTTTCGGAGGCTTCGTCCGGCTCGGATGCTTTTGCTCTTAAAACACGTGCCGTCGATAAGGGAGATTATTACGAACTAAACGGTCAAAAGCTTTGGATCACTAACGGCAATGAAGCTGAGATCTTCCTTGTTTTTGCGACGCTCGATCCTGAGGCAGGATATAAGGGAATCACTGCATTCATAGTCGAGAAAAACTTTGAAGGGTTTACCGTGGGCAAAAAAGAGGACAAGCTGGGGATTCGTGCTTCGTCGACGACCGAATTGATCTTTGACGGCTGCAAAGTGCCGAAAGAAAATGTCCTTGGTGAGGTTGGCAAAGGCTATAAGGTTTCTATTGAAACCCTAAACGAAGGCCGCATCGGCATTGCTGCTCAGATGCTTGGCATTGCCCAGGGAGCGTACGAATGTGCACTCAAATACACGCAGGAACGCGAGCAGTTTGGCCAGTCCATCAATAATTTTCAGGCAGTCCAGTTTCAGCTTGCCGAAATGGCGGTCGAAATCGAGGCGACTCGCCTGCTCGTTTACAACGCCGCCCGGCTCAAAGACGCCGGCAGGCCTTTTCTAAAGGAAGCCGCGATGGCAAAGCTTTACTCGTCACGCTGCGCCGAGGGAGTATCGTCCAAAGCCATTGAGCTCTACGGCGGCTACGGCTACGTCAAAGATTACCCGGTCGAAAAATACTGGCGCGACAGCAAGATCGGCTCCATCTACGAAGGCACGTCTAACATGCAGCTACAGACCATCGCTAAGCTTATAATGAAGTAGTATGACCGCAGAAGAGATCAAAAAATACCTGACCGAGCTAACGACGAACTTCGCCTGATGGGTATCAAGGGCGAAGTTTCGCTTTATGGCGGAGCGGTGATGTGTCTGATTTACGATGCTCGGCCAGCGACCAAGGATGTAGATGCGATCTTCAAACCGACAACTGAGATTCGCAAAGCAGTCAGTAAAATAGCCGAACGCCACAGTTTGAATGAAAACTGGTTTAACGATGCGGTTAAAGGATTTTGCGTAGAGCACATAGAAAATGTTTTATTCGATCTACCTAATTTAACCGTCTTTGTTCCGGAACCGGGCTATCTACTCGCTATGAAATCGATCGCTGCGAGAGATGCGTCGTATGATCGTGAAGATGTGAGAAAACTTATCGAAATTATGGGTCTTACAAAACCCGAGCAGGTTTTCTCGATTATTGAAAAATACTATCCTAAAAATCAAATCAGGCCCTCAACACAGTATTTTATTGAGGAGATCTTTCAGAAATGATCACTGCCATCCAAACAAAACAAGAAATGGAGAGCGATCCTCAATGGTGGAAAATTCCGCTGATGAATTTTGTGGACGATTTCCGGTTTCACGGTGATCTAGCCGCTATTGCAGAGCCGTTTATGCTTAACGATGAACGTAAGGATGCAGTATTAGCGAGCACCATTGAAACACTGTGTGACGAAATGGGATTTTTGATCCCGGATTGGTTGGATAATGTCCCGGCATGTCGAGAGCCATACTTTATGATGGGCATCGAAAGTTTAAAGGCTATCAGTTTAGTGGAGACGCCTGTGCGATTTCGTCTCAGAAAAATTTTTGTGATGGAGAACGTGCTGCATCGTGTCTGATCAAATACATATACGTCAGGCTACAGCAGATGACGCAAAGCTACTGACCGATCTGTCATACACGACATTTTGGGATGCGTTTGCTCATCATCCTAAAAATGCGCCGGGTGATCTGGCGCATTATATGCGGCAGGCGTTTAGCATCGAGCAGATAGAGACGGAGCTTGCCGAACCAAAATCAATATTTCTCGTCGCTGAGATAGACGATAAACCGGCTGGCTACGCCAAGTTAAACATCGACAATATCGAAGACGCCATCTTCGCGACACGCCCGATCGAACTCTCGCGGCTATACTCGCATCAGGAGTACATCGGCAAAGGAGTCGGGCAAAACCTGATGGATGCCTGTTTTGAATTTGCCAAGATCAATGAGCACGACGTGATGTGGCTCGGCGTTTGGGAATTCAACCCCCGTG
>JBKJRA010000336.1:0-4704 GCA_046594975.1 Pyrinomonadaceae bacterium
GCTCAAGCTTGGTTTTGCCGCCCAGATCTTGTCTATCGCATTGCTTGTGATGGGAATACAGGCTAATTCTGATGTTCCTAATCGTCTGCAAGCCCAGCTTACACGTGATCCGAGTCAATACGTTGTCGCCGGTATGGCTATGACCGAGCACGAAGAGATGTCGCCGCAGGAGCGAGCCGCTCTGACGCCGCAGCAATACGACCAGATGGGTCGTGCGTATATCAAACAGAATGGCAGCGAGATGTTTCTTAGCCTCAATGCTAATCCTGTCGAGGTCGCCGCGTTGCTGACCGCTCTCGTTGCAACGTTCTTTGTGTTGTTCTTTAGCTTTAAGACGGAGAAACTGCGTGAACGTCTGCCTAGTTTGGAATCTCTTGACAGCTTAATGTATAAAACCGCGTGTTTGGCGTTTGCAGGGCTTGCAATGCTATTGATCACCGGTGCGATCTGGGCGAATGAATCATGGGGACGGCCGTGGGGATTTGACTCAAAGGAAACCGGTGCATTAATCGCGTGGCTCACATACGCTGCATTTCTGCACACGCGCATTGCTCGCGGCTGGAAAGGCCGCAGTTCGGCTTATTTTGCGGTCGTTGGGTTCCTACTGGTTATCTTTACTTATCTGGGAGTGAGTTATTTGCTCAAGGGTTTGCACAGTTACGCGTAGTTATTCGATCGTAACTTTCGCGACCGCGAGTATCGAATATCGTATGATATCGCCGTCTTTTGTGACAACGGTGAGCAGGCCTTTATCTACGCTGAATTTGACCACTTCGTTCATCTGGCGTTCAATTACCTTTCCGTCTTTCAACCTAATAACAAGCCGAATACTCGCAAGCGGATCGGGCTGAGGCTCTTCCGTTTTTGCGGGCGGCGTGTCTGTTTTGCCAGGCTTCGGTTTTGCCGGAGGTTTGGCTGCGGGCTTCTTTGCCGTTATCTCTGTCGATTTAGGCATATCATCGACAACGACAACTGGCTTTTTGTTCTCGGGTTTCTCTGACTTTTCAGTTTTAGCGACGGATTCTTTTGGCTTTTCAGTCTCTGTGGTCTTTTTAGGCGGCTGTGGTTTAGGAGTCGTAGGGATGATCGTGCCTACGGAATTAACCTTTATACCGTTTTCAACATCCGAAGCTGTTTTGTCGAGCGTCGGTGGTTTATCACCTTTTACAGGTGCGAGAGCTACAAAACTGCCTGCAAATTTAATGCGAAATGTCGCCGCATCGTCACCCGGAGTGCGGCCTTCGACTCGGAGTAATAAGTGTTCAGGCTTTCGCAGATAGACGAGCCGTCCGGTCTCGCTGTTCCCTGCATCGGCGTATATCACCATTTTGGTCAAAGGCTTTAGGCCGTCAACCATAAAAACATCGATGTCACCTGACAGATTCTTCGTAACGACGTTAATAAAGATGTCGCCCTGGCTGCCGTCGAACGCATAGTAATAGGTCGTCAATCTGGAATCGCCAATGTCTCGTGCTTTGATAACGCCACTGATATCGTTAGATGTTACGGGTGTGGGAAAATTCAGATCGCTCGACTGGGCAAAGACGGAAACCCCGGCAAGTGCAGTAAGCAAAGCGAAACCTAAAATTATCTTGAAAGCGAAGGACCTCATTTAGTTCAACTCTTTCCTTAGATGCACAAGACGCGAGGTTTCGGTGTATCCGAGGCGGGCGTGTGCTTCGAGACTGACATTGTTGCCGACCTCTGCGTCCGAGGCCATTTCGGTGCAGCCGTGGGACTTTGCCCATTCTTCGGCGTAGCTAACTAGTGCACGGCCAATGCCAAATTGGCGATAGTCTTCGTCAACATACCAACCCTCGAGATAGCCGATATTGTCGGTCTCGCAATCTTCGGCGTAGTGGCGGATGCTGGCTTCGAGAAAGGCGATGAGCTTCCCTTCACCACGCTCTGCGACAGCGACAAACTGCGTATCGGAATGCTCGATGATATCGACCATTTCCTCGCGGTGATCGTCTTCGTCGGTTTGGTCCCAGAGTAATGAGCGAAGCCGCAACCACTCTGCCAAATCGGATTCGTCAAGAGGCCGGATCTTGTATTCAATATCTGCCATTGAGAGAGATTCTAGCAGTCTTGTCTGATACGGACAACAAAAAAGACCGGGATATTTGTCCCGGCTTTTTTAATTATCTGTATAGATGGTTGTCACCCTGCACTTTGAGCCATGGTTTTATCGGCTAAAACTTCGAGGGCTTTTTTCATCTGAACGTCTTCGACCACCTTAGGTGCGGCAGGTTTTGGCGTTGGAGTCGGAGTCGGGTTAGGATTGGCTTTGTCCGGTTGATCTAAGAGCTTATCGACCTCAAGCGGGTCAGGAGCGTCAACTTTCTTGACCTCGATTGAAGGCTTAACACCTGTCGTAGCACGGTCATCGCCAAGGAAAGGCGTGCCGTTCGGCGAGGCCCATTTTGCTACCGTTAATAACAATCCGTCGCCGCCGCGGAGCGTGAATAGTTTCTGCTCGGTTCCAGCTCCAAAGGTACGTTCGCCGATAACTTCGCCGCGTTTGCGGTCGATAACGGCTGAGGCGATGGCTTCGGCTGCACCGGCGGTGCTGAGATCGATCAGGACCGCGAGGCCGCCGTCGAATACTGATTTTGCAGGATCAGCCGTGTAGGTCTGGACGACCTTGCTCTCGCGGCCGATGACTTTGGCAATGTCGCCGTCTTTGATAAACAGGTTCGCGACATTTGCGGCTTCCTGCAAACTTCCGCCTGCGACACCGCGAAGGTCTAGAACGATCTTTTGAGCTCCCTGCTTGGTCAAACCAGCAAGCTGCGTACGGATATCGTTGCCTTCACCAGCCTCAAGGCTGTTAACTTTGATGACGCCGATCTTGCCATTTTCCATACGGCTTTCGGCTGCTGGGGCTTTGTAGGCACCGCGTATGACCTTGATGGTCTGCGGCTTTTCGCCCGGCCGAAGCACGCGAAGAGCGACGGTAGTTCCGGCATCTCCGGCGATCAATTGCCGAGCGTCGTAAAGCGAAATGTCCTGCGAAGCTTTGCTGTCAATATACTCGATCACATCGCCGGCCTTAACACCAGCTGTTGCCGCCGGAGCACCTTTGACTACTGAGATTACGTAGAGGTAACGCGAGATCTGCGAGAATTCTGCACCAATCCCTACCTTGGTTGAAGTCTTATTATTTTCGTAAGCCTTGACCTGATCCGCGGTGAGGAATGACGAATACGGATCTAGCCCGCCTGCGAGCCCTCGAAGGGCACCGACGCGGACCTTGTCCATATTTGGATCGTCAACATAATCGTTTTGGATGTGCTGCAGCACTGATTCGACGATCTTGAGCTGGGCGTTTGGGTCGTTGACCGGTTCTTGCGCATTTGTGGTCAGCAGGCCGCCGACAAACGGCAGACCGCCGACGACGGCATACACCGCGATCGCACCCGAAAGAACGAGAACCCAAACTTTTCCGCGTAATGACATATAATACCTCTAGAAAAATTATCTGTTATTAAAACTATCCGTGCAAGAAATAGAAACTGCTAATCCCTCTGATTTTACAGAGCTTTCAAACGTCCCGGCTGAGGGGCGAATATTGGCGCTTGACCCCGGCACAAAACGCGTCGGCGTGGCCGTCTGCGACGAGCTGCGAATAACCACCAGGCCGCTCGAGGTTATTACGCTCGAGAGTTGGAAAAAGTTACTTGCGTCCGTCAAAACCATACTTGCCGAGTTTGATGCCAAGGCACTGGTGATTGGTTTGCCGCTCGAATCCGACGGCGCAGAAAGTCCGATGTCCGCGACCGCACGCGACATGGCCCGCAAATTTTCGCTCTCGCTCGATGTGCCTGTCTATCTGCAGGACGAACGCGTCACGTCATACGCCGCCAAGGCAAATCTGTGGGGCCGCGGCGTTACCTTACGGAATACGCGCGATCTCGTCGACAGCGAAGCCGCGTCGATCATCCTAAGTGACTTTCTCTCGCGGATAAGTCGCTGACGGATGGTGAGAAGTGAAAGAAAGCTAGGGATAAGTGACGAGGGACAAGGGACAAGTGAAGAAAGGAACTGCGGAAGTGAACTTTCCTAATCAATAAGTGATCGTGACGAGGCCGTAAGTGAACTTTCCGACCTCGTAAGTGATAGTGACTACCTCGTAAGTGATTTCGACAAACTCTTAAGTGAATTTTCCCAAATGTTAAGTAAACTCTGCGACGGCAATTACAATGTTTCGTCGGTGAATTTCAGCTTTCGGATCATTTTGTATTCGGGCGATGTGGCTCCGAATAACGACAGGACGTATTTCTTTACCAATACCGAGAGATTATACAGCCCTGTTTTGGGGTGATACATGACTGTGTTTCGGGTAATGCGTGAGTTGGCGTAGTCGGTCAGGGCGTTGATGACGTTAGTGTTCGCCGTCTTTAGCTCAGCGGAGAACGCCTTTAGCGAAGTGATAGTGATCGCTGCCTCATTAGGAGCGTAGAGCGGGTCATCGCTGTAGATCTCAATCATGCCGTCGAAATGCTCGACCTTTTGTGTGTAGCTCTGCTGCGAAGCGGAGATCGACTTTTTAGATTCGTCAGCGGGCGTCGCCGGATCGTCTTTGACGGCGGGCGTTTTGCGTCGGCCCTGCAGTTTGCGATTGATGGTCTTAGCATCCTCGACGTTGTTTTGCTCGGTGCCGGTCGAGGCGTAGAAATTAATGGTCTTGGTACCAAGCGG
>JBKJRA010000054.1:0-4654 GCA_046594975.1 Pyrinomonadaceae bacterium
TTTGCCGGCCCTCGTGTGATCGAACAGACCATCCGCCAAAAACTCCCCAAAGGCTTTCAACGTAGCGAATTCTTACTCGAACACGGAATGGTTGATCTCGTCGTCGATCGCCGCGAAATGCGCGACACGATCATCAGAATGCTCGATTTTATGATGAACAAACAGGTCGCTGCCTGACGAGCGAACATGAACTTCGCCGAATCGACGCAATATCTCTATTCTCTCGGCAACGAAGTTTCAGCGATGAAGCTGGGCCTGGAGAACATCCGCACGCTGCTCAACGCTCTCGATAATCCCGAAAATAATTATCTAAAAGTTCAGGTCGCGGGAACGAACGGCAAGGGTTCGGTCTGTGCGTTTCTCGACTCGATCTGCAACACTGCGGGGATCAAGACAGGCACATTTACCTCGCCGCATCTTATTTCGATCACGGAGCGGATACGTATAAATGGTGTTGATATTAGCGAAAATGATTTCGCACGACACGCGAGCGTTGTACGTGAAACGGCGGAGCGTTTGCTCGAAAACGGCGAACTCGAATATCGTTCGACGTTTTTTGAGCAGATCACGGCGATAGCGTTGGGAGCGTTTGCCGAAACTAAAGTTGAGGTCGCGATTCTTGAAACCGGACTCGGCGGACGGCTCGATGCGACGACTGCCGCGAATGCGGAGATCGTGGCGATAACCCGGATCGACCTCGATCATCAGGAATATCTCGGAGAGACGATAGCGGAAATTGCGGCGGAAAAGGCGGCGATCATCACAGCAGAAACTCAAGATGTCGTTTTAGGGGAACAGTCGCCGGAAGTTATGGCCATCCTGCGCGACCGATGTCGAGCGTTCGGGATCGAATCCATCAACGACCAATACCCAACTTGGAGCATCTCTCCAACGGATGGCGAAATGGTTAACCTTGATTTGCCGCGAAGATTTCCACCGATCCGCCTCGGCATAAGCGGTCGTCACCAGATCGAGAACGCACAGACCGCGATTCAGGTCGTATTGGCGCTCTACTATCACGGGGCATTTCCGGACCTTGAAGACGCGGAAGAGGAAGTATTCGTTGCTAAAGGCTTGCAAAACGCGAGACATCAGGGGCGGCTTGAATATAACGGCAAATATTTATTTGATGGGGCTCACAATATAAATGGTGCGAAGGCGCTGGCAGAATATCTAGACGAATTTGAAGAGCGACCGATCACAATGGTTTTCGGAGCAATGAATGACAAGAGCGTCGATGAGATATTGGCGATACTTGCGCCGTTAGCGACACGGATCATTGTTACCGAGCCGTCGAATTCGCGGTCCCTGTCATACAAAGAGCTTCTCGATCAACTGCCGCCGGAGATTACAAAAGAAAGAACGTTCGCGACGGACAAGGTAGCAAATGCTATTGATATCGCAAACGAGATCACGCCTGAGGACGGCCTAATTCTCGTCACCGGTTCGCTTTATCTGGTTGGCGAGGTTAAAAAGATCATCAAAGACAATTCACCAATTTGAAATTTGAAATTTCGAATTTAAGATAGGCATATGCATAAATTAGTCTTAATTCGCCACGGCGAAAGCCAGTGGAACAAAGAGAACCGGTTTACCGGTTGGTATGATGTTGACCTTTCAGATAAGGGCATTGAGGAGGCTCATGCTGCCGGTAAATTACTGAAAGCAGAGGGTTTTGTCTTTGACGAAGCCTATACGTCGGTGCTGAAACGTGCGCTTCGCACGCTGTCGATCATCCTTGATGAGCTTGATGAAATGTGGATTCCTGTTACCAAATCTTGGCTGCTCAATGAGCGTCACTACGGCGGTTTGCAAGGCCTAGACAAATCCGAAACCGCCGCGAAATACGGCGACGAGCAAGTAAAGATATGGCGGCGCAGTTACGATATTCCGCCGCCTGAGCTTGATCCGGCGGACGAGCGGTATCTTGGAAATGATCCGCGTTATGTAGGTATCGCGGATTTTCCAATGACCGAATGTCTGAAAGATACGGTCGAGCGAGTTGTGCCGTATTTCGAAAGCGAAATATTGTCAAAGATAAAAGACGGCAAGCGGCTGATCATCGCAGCGCACGGCAACTCGCTTCGGGCGTTGGTAAAATACCTCGATGGCATTTCGGACAACGACATTGTCAATTTGAACATTCCAACCGGAGTCCCGCTCGTCTATGAGCTGGATGACAATTTAAAGCCCCTCAAAAATTATTACCTCGGCGATGCCGATACTATTAAGGCTGCACAGGAAGCGGTCGCCAGCCAGGGCAAAGCAAAATAATGTCTTGGCAAAAAGCCTTATTTATAATTCTCATCATATTTTGCCTCACGCCGTGGGGTTCGCCACCGGTTGCATTGGCACTTGGGTTAGTTCTGGCTATAACTATTGGCAGCCCTTTTCCTAATTTGAAAGGCAAGCCGACGACATATCTTTTACAGGCCTCGGTCGTGCTGCTCGGGTTTGGAATGGATCTGGGCGCAGTGTATAGAGCAGGCAAAGATGGAATATTATTTACGATAGTGACGATCTTTGGCACTCTTATTTTGGGGTTTTTAGTGGGGAAATTGCTCAGAGTTGACCCTAAAACATCGACACTCATATCGTCAGGAACCGCGATTTGCGGCGGCAGTGCTATTGCGGCTGTGGCTCCGGCAATCGACGCAGAAGGTGAGCAAATATCCGTATCCCTCGGCACGGTTTTTGTATTGAATTCAATAGCTCTTTTTTTATTTCCGCTGATCGGACATGCATTAAATCTCACGCAAAATCAGTTCGGCGTATGGTCGGCCATCGCAATACACGATACAAGTTCGGTGGTCGGAGCTTCAGGCTCCTACGGAGCAGAAGCATTGGCAATCGCTACTACGGTCAAGCTCGCCAGGGCGTTGTGGATAGCCCCCGTCGCCCTGCTTTTTGCCTATGTTTACAGGGAAAAGGATAGCGGGGCGAAAGCCAAGATTGCCGTGCCGTGGTTTATCTTTCTGTTTCTCGCAGCAACAGCGATTCGGACATACACTCCGTTGACTTTTCCGCCGAGCATTTTCGATGCGTTCGTAAATCTAGCAAAAGCCGGCATGACGGTCACGCTTTTTCTGATCGGAGCGAGTTTATCGCGTGAAACCTTGAAAGCGGTCGGCGTCAGGCCGCTAGTGCAGGGCGTATTGCTCTGGATCGTTATCTCCGTAGTCTCGCTTTTCGCGGTGCTTCGCATTCTGTAGATGTAATTGCTAAAATACTCGTTTCGGCTATTGGCGAAATTCGCACCCTAGATGAGCATTAAGCAAATAACAGTTCGCGGAGCGCGGCAGCATAATCTAAAAAACATCGACGTCGATATTCCTCGCGACAAATTTGTCGTGATCACTGGGCTGTCCGGGTCGGGCAAATCGTCGCTTGCATTCGACACGATCTATGCTGAGGGGCAACGCCGCTATGTCGAATCGCTCTCTGCCTACGCACGTCAATTTTTAGACCAACTCGAAAAACCTGATGTAGATTCGGTCGAGGGTTTAAGTCCCGCGATCTCGATCGAGCAAAAGACCGTGTCGCGTTCGCCCCGTTCTACGATTGGCACGGTTACTGAGATCTACGATTTTCTCCGTCTGCTGTTTTCCTCTATAGGACAGCCGCATTGTCAACAATGCGGTGCAGCGATCACGCGGCAGTCTGTCGATCAGATAGTCGCGGGTGTCAACGAATTGCCTGATGGTGAACGTGTGATGATACTTGCTCCGCTGGTTCGCGGACGCAAAGGCGAGTTTAAGAAAGAACTTGAAAAGCTGCACAAAGACGGTTTTCTGCGAGCACGCATCGACGGTGATCTGCGGCAGCTTGACGAAGAGATCATTCTCGACAAACGTAAGAATCACACTATCGAAGTCGTCGTTGACCGTCTGCTGATGAAAGAAGGTGTTCGCGATCGCCTTGCCGAATCTGTAAAAACCGCTCTCAAGTTAACAAACGGCGCCGTGCTCATCTCGATCATCGACGGTGAAGAAAAGCTGTATTCGGAAAAGATGGCGTGCGTAAATTGCGGCATCAACATCCTGCCGCTTGAGCCTCGTTCGTTTTCATTCAACTCGGCGTTTGGTGCGTGTAAACGCTGCCAGGGAATCGGCACGGTGCTCGAGATCGATGCGAAAAAGATCGTACCGGACGGCGACGTACCTGCCGGAAAAGTTGATTTTCTAAACGGTGTCGATAAAGCCGGCGCGACATTTTTGCATTCGGCGCTGGTCGCGATCATTGAGAAATTTACCGTCGGTGATCCGCTTGAGCCGCCGACAGCGAACCAGAAGCCGCGTAAGAAGCTGCGTAAGATTAAAGATCTGCTCTTCGGCGGCAGTAATGACGACGCTCTGAAAGTTAAATTCAACGATCTGCCGCAGGAGATACGCGACGCTTTTTTCAACGGCACCAAACGGCGGCTAACGTTTCGCCACGGTGATTACAAATTTGAACGCGACTGGCTCGGCGCATTGCGTGCGATGCGTGAGCGGATCGAAAACCCGCCGTCCGAGAAGATACGCACCGCTCTCGAAGAGATGATCGCTCCGATGCCTTGCCCTTCTTGCGATGGTAGACGCTTAATGCCCGAGAGCCTCGCGGTCAGGGTCAACGGGTTTGGCATTGCGGACTATACGGAGCTGCCGATATCTGA
>JBKJRA010000273.1:0-3135 GCA_046594975.1 Pyrinomonadaceae bacterium
GGCGATTACGGCATCGGAAAATGCTTCGAGTCGGGTTTTATTCATTGTGAAATTATAAAGGCTTCGCTGGTCTAAGCGAAGCCACTTATAATCAAAGTTAAACCCAATTGTGTTAACGCGACGGTGCCGTCACGTTAATATCCACCTTGTCGGTTTTGGGTTTTCCGTTAAGTACGCCGCTATAAAACAACGCTCCTACGATGAGCCCGACAATGATTATCATTGCGACGGCCCAAATTGCGCTGCTTCCCGTTCCTTCACCTTCTGCCATATCATTCCTCCTCCGTTAAATATTCATCAGGCATCAAAATATTATTTTATCGAGATGGAGTATGTATGATAGTTAACATTAAGGCATCTTTTTTTACTGAACGTCTCAATTCTGAGAATCACCAGGCGGCAGATCCATTTTGACAAGTCCGTCGAAAGCGACGTGATAGGCGACGCCCTTGACAGGGACGGTCATTTCTTCTTCGGTCTTGCCTTTTGAGTTTGCGATGCCGACGCTGGCAAAATAGCACGAAGCTCCGTGGTCGCGTGCAAGCTGCACAAAATGGCGGAAAACCTCTTCGCCCTCGATGCGGCCGCGGCCGGGATACATCGCCGTGCGGACGACGAAGAACGCAAACTCGCCGTCTTTGCTTGCGACGATCTGCGGGTGCTCGGTTCGTTCGGCGAGAGCGTCGGCGGATTCGATGAGCCACTCGGCCTCTTGTAATTGTTTGAAAACGATTTCGACGCCAAACGCATGGACGTCCGACTCGAGCATTAGTTCAGGTTCTGACATTGGGACTATTTTACAGTTGTCGATGTTTGCGGACAAACCAGAAACAGGAAATGGAACACGGATAAAACGGATGGAACGGATCTACACAGAAAAGATATTAAAAGTTCAGATCGGCGGAATCTGTCTAATCCGTCTGATCCGTGTTCTATTCTTACTCCAACATTGTTATATTAACGAGAATGGATATCCAAGACATCAGACAGGCTCAGGAACGCACGAAACCATACGTAAAGCGAACGCCGCTCGAATACAGCGCGTCGCTCAGTAAGCGGCTTGGTATTGATGTGTATGTGAAATACGAGCTGTTTCAAAAGACTGGATCGTTTAAGGCCCGCGGGGCTTTTAATAAACTGCTCTCGATGACCGATCACGAACGCGGTAACGGCGTCGTCGCTGTCAGCGGCGGTAATCACGCACAGGCGACGGCGTATGCCTCGCAAAAAATGGGCGTCGATGCGGTGATATTGATGCCGCAAAATACGCCGCAGGTCTATGTCGATGCGACGCGCGGTTACGGAGCGACGGTCGATCTGCAGCCAAATATCGGAGCGGCGTTTGAAAAGATAAAGGAGTATGAGGCTCAGGGACGCATCTTTGTCCATCCGTTTGATGACCCGCTGATTATGGCCGGAGCGGGCGTTGTTGGGCTTGAGATATTAGAGGACGTACCGAATGCTACTGACGTCATATTGAGTATCGGCGGCGGCGGAATGGCAGGCGGCGTTGCTACGGCGATCAAATCGATCAAGCCGGACATCAAGGTTTGGGGTGTCGAGACGGTCGGAGCCGATGCGATGTCCAGGGCTCTCGCTGCTGGGCATCCGGTCGAGTTGGACGCGATCACGTCTATTGCCAAAACGCTCGGGGCACCGTATGTATCGGACGCTACGCTTGCTCTAGTGCAGAAATATCTCGAAAGCGTGACTGTTTTAACTGACGCCGAGGCGGTCGAGGCAATGGTCTTTATCGCCGAGCGGCTCAAGGTTGTCACCGAACCGGCAGCGTCATGCACGCTCGCCGCCGCCGAAAAGCTGCGTGCTAATTTCAACTCCGACACAAAACTCGTGCTGATATTCTGCGGCGGCAATACAGGCGTTGCCGATCTTTGTAGTTATGTTTCCTAACGTAAAAGAGTTTTCTGTTTGCAAATATCCTAGAAAAAGAGCATCTTAGTTAAGTAGTCCTTCTCTTGCATCACTTCGGTGATGCGCTCGTCAAAGACGGTTTTTGGATAGGTGAATAAGAGCAGGTTGGTTTTTTAATAGCAGAAGTCGCTCTTAGCAGTAATATTGAGCATCCGAAACCCGACCCTTCGTCGCAACCGTTTTTCTACGAAGCCCTTCGATTCGACACTTCTCGAGACAGGCTCCTTTTGGGGCAAGGTAAATAATTTAATGTCAACGAAACTTTACGTAGGAAATCTTTCATTCAGCACAACCACACAGGATCTCGAAACAATGTTTGGCGAATTGGGCAGTGTCCAGTCGGCTAACCTTATCGAAGATCGCGAAACAGGACGCTCACGCGGATTCGGCTTTGTCGAAATGTCTTCGGCAGAGGAAGCAAATGCTGCTATCGCTAGCCTTAACGGCAAAGAAGTCGATGGCCGTGCATTAACAGTCAACGAAGCTAAACCTCGCGAAGATCGCGGCGGTTCGGGCGGCGGCGGCGGTCGCGGTGGCAGTCGTGGTGGTGGCGGTGGATACGGCGGCGGCGGCGGTGGAAATCGCGGCGGTGGCGGTGGATACGGCGGCGGTGGCGGACGCTACTAATAGCACCAAAATCTTAAATGGATGCCCCCGGTTGTTAGATCAGCCGGGGGCATTCTTTATTTTTCAAGAAAAAGGTTTATAATATAAGCAGTTAAGTTATGAAAGAAGAATTAATAGAAATGGCCGGTGTCGTAGTCGATAAACAGCCAAATGCGTATTTTAAGGTTCAGATCAACGATACCGATCACATGGTACTCGCGACCATCTCAGGACGTATGCGCCGCAACCGCATCCGTATCTTGATGGGCGACCGCGTCGATATCGAACTATCGCCATATGACCTCACCAAAGGCCGCATTACTTATCGCCACAAATAGAGCTTCGGTCAGGCTATTTCTGTTCTGAAAAGAATTTGTCAGCTTCGGCCTCGGTTTGATCCGGGGTCATTTCTTTTTGCTGCTGGTTAATGCCCCACTCATGTCCGTAAGGATCGAGAAATTTGCCGTAGCGTGCTCCCCAAAACATATCCTGCATCGGCATCCTAACAACCGCCCCCTGCTCGACCGCTCTCGCAAAAACCGCATCAGCATCATCAACCTCTAGCGTAATGCGGACACTTGTTCCGCCCAGCTTTTC
>JBKJRA010000287.1:0-8325 GCA_046594975.1 Pyrinomonadaceae bacterium
CTTTAAGCACAGCAAAACCGACGTCTTGCGGGTTTTCCGAATTGATTACAACCGCCTCAGGCAAATAGCGTTCGAGGATCGCTCTCTCGAGGTCATTGCCTTTGGGTCCTATGATAACGATCTCCCTCGTCGCAGCGAGATTTGATTCTAGTGCCGACAAAGCCCGCCCAAACCCTTGTGGATGTCGCCTTATCTGCGTCGCTGCCAATCGCAATACTGTCACCGCAAAACGCTCATATTTCTCGTCACCCGTCAGCTTTGCCAGCTTTTGCAAAACATCCGCGGCGACCGAATTACCCGACGGCGTTGCATTGTCATAAAAATCTTTATTACGAACAACCAGTTCTTCGTGGTCATTCGACGTAAAGAAAAATCCGCCATTATCCGCATCCCAAAACTCGGTAATCATCAAGTCAGCCAACCTCATGGCTTCCGTCAAATATTCGATCTCACCCGAGACTTGATAAAGCTCGATCAGCCCGTCCGCGACATTAGCGTAATCCTCAATATATCCATTCAATTTTGATTTGCCGTCTTTCCACGTCCTCAGCAGCCGTCCGTCTTTCTCTAATTCCTTTTTAATAAACGAAGCGTTATTTTTCGCGACCTGTAAATACTCATCATTTCCAAGCACGCCGGCCGCGTCCGCAAATGCCGCCAGCATCAGCCCATTCCAAGCCGTCAATACCTTTTCATCACGAAACGGCTTTATGCGCTTTTCGCGTTCTTCAAAAAGTTTCTTCCGCAGGTCAGAACCGGGAGCGGTAGCGACAGGGTTCTTGATGTTTAGAATGTTCTCACCTTCGAAATTACCGGACGCAGTTACGTCATAATAATAATTAAACTTACGCCCATCTTCCTCGCCCAAGATCTCAACGATCTCCTCCTGTGTCCACACAAAGAACTTACCCTCTACGCCCTCGCTGTCAGCATCCTGCGTCGAATAAAACCCGCCGGATGCATCGAGCATCTCGCGTCTAATATATTCAAGCGTTTCTACCGCGATGCGTTTGTAAAACTCCTCGCCGGTTATTTGATAAGCGTGCAGATAGACGCGAATTAGCTGTGCATTGTCATACAGCATTTTTTCAAAATGCGGCACGAGCCATATCGCATCCACAGCATATCGGTGAAAACCGCCGCCAAGCTGGTCGTAAATACCGCCGCGTGCCATCTTATCGAGCGTGTGCGTAACGATCGAGAGCGACATATCGTCGCCGGTCCGGTGATGATAACGAAGCAAAAATTCCAAAGACATCGCCGCCGGGAATTTCGGAGCTCCGCCAAAACCGCCATTCACGCTGTCGAACGTTCGAACAAAACCCGCCGCAGCCGCGTCCAGCATATCCGTTGACAAACCGCCGGTCGCCGCTTCGACAACGCTCATTTTCCGTAGCTCTGTAACGACCCGATCCGCCGATTCCTGCAATTCATCCCGACGCTCTCTATAAGCCTCGGCAATACTCTCTAATATCTGTCTCCACGACGGCATCCCATATCTCGGCTGAGGCGGAAAATACGTCCCGCCGAAAAATGGCAGTTTCTCCGGCGTCAGAAAAACATTCATCGGCCACCCCCCGCGTCCCGTCGTCATCTGAACAAAGTTCATATAGATCTGATCGACGTCAGGCCGCTCTTCCATATCGACCTTGATGTTGATGAAATGCCCATTCTGCACCGCCGCGACCGTTTCGTCCTCAAACGACTCATGCTCCATCACATGACACCAATGACACGCCGAATACCCGATGCTGACGAGCACAGGCTTGTCCTCGGCCTTTGCACGTTCAAACGCCTCTTCACCCCACGCAAACCAATCCACCGGATTATGTGCGTGCTGCAAAAGATAAGGACTCGTCTCGTCAATTAGCCGATTTGTGTGTTTTGCAATAGATGACATAAGACAATTATTTCACGCCGAACCGTAAAGACGAAAATCGATAGGACGACCAGACACTTCGCGTTTTGAATTCATCATAGATTTCGGGTATATTGAAAACACTTTCTATGACCTCGCGAAGCATCTCCAAACTTCGTCCTATCAAACAGCGCGCGAATCTCTTCGCCGGTGATTAAACCTTTCGTCTGACGTTCAGAGTGCAGGCTTCAGCCTGTTGTTTTCCTATCCGCGCAAAACTTAGCGCACTCTAGACATTTACAGGAGAAATATAATGACCCCTTCAACCGAACTGCAACGCCCGAGTATTAAGACAGCTCTTCCGGGCCCGAAATCACAAGCCATCATCGACGCTGATGCTCAATACGTTACGCCTAGCTATCCGCGTCCCGATTACAAATTAGTCGCCGACCACGCCAGCGGCGTCTGGATCACAGATCCGGACGGCAACGTCTTTTTGGACTGCAATGCCGGCGTCGCTGTCTGCTCGACCGGACATTGCCACCCTGAGATCGTCGCGGCGATCCAAAAACAGGTAAGCGAACTGATCCATCTATGCGGCACAGACTTTTACTATCGCCACATGCCGGAGCTCGGCAAAAAGCTAAATGAGATCTGCCCTATCGAAGGCCCTACAAAAACACACTTTGCCAACAGCGGAGCCGAAGCAGTCGAGACTGCGTTAAAGGTAGCGATGTATCATACACGGCGTCAGAAATTCATCTCGTTTTTCGGATCGTTTCATGGCCGCACTCTCGGCGCGTTAAGCCTTACAAGTTCGAGAAAGGCACAGCGCCTCGGTTTTATGCGCCAGGCCCTCGATGTTATTCATGTTCCATACCCGAACTGCTTTCGTTGTCCTTTTAACAAAGGTAAATGTGATGACGGCTCGTGCTGTATGGGCACTGTCGATTGGATAGAGAAATTACTTTTTAGCACGACTACACCGCCGGAAGAGGTTGCCGGAATTGTCCTCGAAGTCGTCCAGGGAGAAGGCGGCTATCTGCCGTGTCCGCCCGAAGTTGTCGCTGGCATCCGCCGTATCTGTGATGAAAATGGCATCATGCTCATCATCGACGAGGTCCAGTCAGGCATGGGACGCACAGGAAAAATGTTCGCGCTTGACCATCATCCCGGCGTCAAAGCTGACATTGTATGTATGGCAAAAGGCCTCGGCTCCGGTATGCCTATCGGTGCCTGCACAGCTCGTGCAGACATTATGGATTGGCATAAAGGTGCTCATGCCTCGACATTCGGCGGTAATCCTGTCGCCCTTGCATCAGCACTAAAAACTATCGAACTGCTCGAAGGCGGTCTCATCGACAACAGCCGCGAGGTCGGAGCATATCTCGAAGCAGGACTTAATCGGCTAAAAGACAAATACGACTGCATCGGCGATGTTCGGGGACTGGGAATGATGCTCGGCGTTGAATTCGTCACCGACAAAGCCTCCCTCACACCAGCACCGGAACTTCGCGATGCGATCGAGATGGAATGTTTCAATAATGGTTTAATCATACTCGGCTGCGGTACCAACAGCATCCGCTGGTCACCTCCGCTAATCCTTGCAAAGGAGCATGTCGATGTCGCATTAGAGATATTCGATGCCGCGATCGCTGCATCGATCTAAACCCTCGCCACTAAAGGTCACGAAAGAACACTAAACAGAGATTTCTTTGTTTAGTGTTCTTTTGTGATTTTCGTGGTTAAATCTTTTTATATTTTAGTATTGACTTAATTAAGTAAATGCTTTATTATAAAAATATGGACACGTTCACAGCACTTGCGGAACCAACGCGGCGAAACATTTTGGAGATGCTCGCGGCGAGCGGCAATCTTTCTGCGGGTGACATTTACGGAAAATTCAAAGCGAGTCCGCCGGCGATCTCTCAGCATTTGAAAGTCCTTCGCGAGGCTAATCTTGTCCGCGTCGAAAAGAGGGCTCAGCAGCGTATCTATTATATAAACCCAAAACCCATGAAAGAATTGGAGAAATGGATCAAGCAATTTGCACGGGCAAAAGAAACGGAATTTCAGCGACTCGACAAGCTGTTGTTGAAAATGAAGAAAGAGACTGATGAGGCTCCGCTTTTACCGTTTGAATAAACTTTGGAGACATTACTATGGCAAACAAAACCACGATCAAAGCCGATGAAGACAAACAAGAACTTTTTATTATCCGTGAATTCGAAGCACCGCGTGAGATGGTATTTCGTGCATACACTGAGGCAGAACTTTACGCTCAATGGGTCGGGCCAAATGACCTGACGATGACGGTTGAGAAGATGGACGCATTTGATGGTGGCTCTTACATATTTGTTCACGAGCGCGGTGGGCACAAATACACATTTCACGGCGTTTATCACGAAGTCCTCGCACCGGAGAGGATCGTTGGCACGTTCGAATTTGATGGCCTTCCGGAAAAAGGGCATGTCATAATGGGAACTACAAAATTCGAAGATCTCGGTAATGGCCGCAGCCGACTTGTCCACCAATCAGTTTTCCAGTCGGTTGCAGATCGCGACGGAATGCTCCAATCAGGCATGGAGCGCGGCGTTAGCGACGGCTATGAAAAACTTGATGTCTTGCTCACAAAGCTCCAAGACCCGGGAACGTAAATATATTTAATTAATAAGGAGTCAATATGCAAAAAATAACACCATTTCTAATGTTCGACGACCAGGCAGGCGAGGCGATGGAATTTTACACGTCCGTTTTTAAGGACGCAAAGATCATTTCAACTATGCCCGGCCCGGACGGCAAGGTCATGGGCGGTTCATTCGAACTCAACGGACAGCGATTTAGTTGCTACAATGCCGGGCCGCATCCCAATTTCAAGTTTTCTCAGGGCATCTCAATGATGATAAGCGTCGAAACGCAAGAGGAAAATGATCATTACTACGACAAGCTCAGCGAAGGCGGCGAGCAGCAGCCTTGCGGTTGGCTCGCCGATAAATTTGGCGTTTCGTGGCAAGTGACTCCGCGATTTTTGATGCAATCATTGAGCGATCCTGATCGCGAAAAAGCAAACCGCGTCATGCAGGCGATGTTCAAAATGACGAAGATCATAATCGCAGATCTCGAAGCCGCCGCCGGTTAATATAGCCCCATAAAGAAGAAAGGCACGCATCGGAAAATTTTTCCTTTTCGTGCCTTTCGTGTTTTTCGTGGTTACTCTTCTTATGCCTTCGCTTTTTTGACTTCTTCGATCAGTACAGGCACGGCCTCAAAGAGATCGCCGACGATGCCGTAATCTGCGATGTCAAAGATCGGAGCTTCGGAGTCTTTGTTGACCGCAATGATCGTCCCGGCGTTCTTCATACCGACAATGTGCTGGATCGCACCGGAAATGCCGAGAGCAATATAGACCTTCGGAGCGACTGTCTGCCCGCTCGAACCAATTTGACGGTCGATAGGCAGCCAGTCAGCGTCACAAATAGGCCGCGAAGCCGCAAGGTCCGCTCCCAACGCATCCGCAAGCTGCTGTGCAAGAGCAATGTTTTCCTGAGATTTGATACCGCGTCCGACAGCGACGATGATCTCCGATTTTGTAAGATCGACTGAAGCCTTAGCCTCTTGAAACGGAGCCTCCGGCGTCATACGAATGTCCCCAACGGTCACATCCATTACCTCAACAGCCGCACTTCCCTTTTCCGCAGCGTCACCGCGAAACGATCCCGACTGGAACGTAACGAAATACGGAGCGTCTCCGCCAATGGTCACATCAGCATCGAGTTTCCCAAGGAAAATACGCCGCGTCAGCACCAGCTTTCCGCCATCAGTTTTGTAACGGATACAATCACCGACGACCTCACGCCCCAATCTCGCAGCGACCTTCGGAGCAAAATCACGAACCTGATACGTGTGTGACATCACGACGTACTGCGGATTCACAGCCTTTATCACCTGCTCCCAAGCGTCCGCGTAAGCATCCGGCGTGTACGTGCCAAGCTTATAGTTTTTCGCTACGATCACCTTTTCGATGTCATAACCCGCGATCTCTTGGGCCAACGAGCAGTCTTTGTCGCACGGCAAAACAGCAGCGACCTTTAGCCCGAGATCTTTCCCGATGCTCTGCGCAGCCGTAATCGCCTCAAGCGAGGTTTTGTTTAGGACGCAATCTTTATGTTCAATAAATACTAAGATCATATTACTCGAACCTCCGTGCGGTGTTTCTCGACCAGTTCGACTGCACCTGCTTTAGCGTCGCCGTTGCCGAGCATCTGTGTCTGTTTTGATTTGAGCGGCAAATAGACCTTCTCGATCTTCGCCGCCGATGCGAACGCCCCGATGTTGGGCGTCACTTCGCGGATCTCTTTCTTTTTCGCCGCCATAATCCCTTTCAGCGAGGCGTAACGGATCTGCGAGATGCCCGACTGTATCGTCATCAAAGCAGGCAGTGTGTATGTAAACCACTGATACCAACCGCTCTCAAGCTCGCGTTTTACCCGCAGGCTCGATCCGATACTTGCACGATCGACCTCAATAACGATAGTCGCATGCGGCACACCGAGCAATTCAGCTAATATAACGCCTGTCTGTCCGTAGCTCGCATCGTCCGACTGCAGGCCGCCGAATATCAGATCGGCATTCTCTTCGCGAACGGCATCAGCTATCGCTTTCGCTATCTGATACGCCGACAGCGTTTTCGAATCTTCGACAACGACGTGTATAGCCCTGTCTGCCCCGCGTGCAAGAGCGTCTTTGATGACGGTCTTCGCCGATTGCGGACCAAGCGTGCAGACGACTACCTCGCCTTCGCCTTTCGCCTCGATGGTTCTCAACGCTTCCTCAAGCGCGTAGCCGTCAGACTCATTCGTCTGTAACGCGACGTCCGCCTCGTTTATCCATTTCTCGTCACCAGCGATACGCAAAACCGCATCCTTATTGGCGACCTGTTTCATTAAAACTATTATCTTCATATTAAAAATGAATGGTCATTCATTTGTAGAATATAAGAAAAGCGTTCCGACCTCAAATGTGACGAAACGCTTTATCGATTATTCGGAATACCGCTTGAATATCAAGCACGCATTTGTTCCGCCGAAACCGAAATTGTTCGAGAGAACATAATCAACTGTAGCCTCGCGCGGCGTGTTTGGTATGTAATCCAGATCACATTCCGGGTCAGGAAATTCGTAGTTGATCGTAGGCGGCAAAACATTTTCCCGCAAAGCCTTGACCGAAAAGACAGCTTCGAGCCCGCCGGCGGCTCCCAGAGCATGGCCGGTCATCGATTTGGTTGACGAAACAGGAATGTTGTAAGCATGTTCGCCAAATACTTTCTTGATCGCCAAAGACTCAAATTTATCGTTATACGGCGTCGAAGTTCCGTGAGCATTGATGTAACCGATCTGCTCCGGGAAAAGCTCCGCGTCCTTAAGAGCACGCTGCATCACCCTTATCGCACCTGATCCGGTCTCGTCCGGCATCGTCACGTGAAAAGCGTCGCCGCTCATACCGTACCCGACTATCTCTGCCAGAATATTGGCACCACGAGCTTTTGCAAATTCTAGTTCCTCAAGAATTAACAATCCCGCCCCTTCGCCAATGACAAAACCATCGCGAGTGAGATCAAAAGGCCGCGAAGCGTGTTTCGGATCGTCATTTCTCGTCGAAAGGGCTCGCATCGAAGCAAATCCCGCCACCGACATCGGCGTGATCGCACTCTCGGCACCGCCGCAGATCATCGCGTCAGCGTCCCCGCGTTCGATAATGCGAAAGCTGTCGCCGATCGCGTGAGCACCTGCCGAGCAAGCCGTCGCCGTCGCCGAATTTGGCCCTTTGGCTCCGTGCCGGATCGAGACATTGCCCGATGCAAGATTAACGATCGCAGAGACGATAAAGAACGGTGACACACGGTCAGGCCCCGAATTGAGGAGCTTCTCGTGTTCACGTTCGATCGCCCAAAAATCACCTATGCCGGAGCTGATATATGTTCCGACCATCTCGGCGTTCGACTCATCGATCACGAGACCGCTATGTCTGACCGCTTCATCCGAGGCCGCCAATGCGAAATGCGTAAAAGCACCCATCCGACGAGCTTCTTTTTTATCAAGAAAGCTTAGCGGATCAAAATTTTTAACCTCGCACGCAAATTTGGCAGAGTATTTTTCCGCGTCAAATTTCTTGATGTAATCCGCACCGCTCTCGCTATTCATCAACGCGCTCCAAGTCGAAGCCACGTCATTGCCAAGCGGCGTAACCAATCCGAGCCCTGTAACTACTACTCTTCGCTTCATAAATGTTTAGAGTGCAAGCTTTAGCTTGTTCTGACCATGAGGACAAAACAAGCTAAAGCTTGCACTCTGAACGGCAAACTAGGCCGCCTTGTGCTGTTCAACGTAGGCGTACGCATCGCGGACAGCCTGGATCTTTTCTGCGTCTTCGTCAGGAATTTCGATATCGAATTCCTCTTCGAAACGCAT
>JBKJRA010000226.1:0-4753 GCA_046594975.1 Pyrinomonadaceae bacterium
GGGATTCTTCAACTCCGCTTTCGAACAAAAAGAATACGGCGAAAGCTACCAAATAGAAAAACTAGCCGCCAACATGTTAGCCAAAGAACCCGACCTCAAAGCCGAGTTCGACACAAAACTAAAAGACCCCGCCTTCGCCAAAAACCCGCGTGCAAGGCTCAACTTCTTCTACGAACGCTCGCCGTATTACTTATTTCAAAAGGTCGGCATCTACCCGGTGGGGCGGATCACTACTCCACTGACGAGCAAATAAAAAAGACGAGCCATCAGACCCGTCTTTGATGTTGGTGGAGATGAGGAGGGTCGAACTCCTGACCTCTGCATTGCGAACGCAGCGCTCTGCCAAACTGAGCTACATCCCCGATACACCCATTATTGAGCAAAACTATGATGTTCGGCAAACCCCTCTGCTTAAATAGCAAAAGATGCTAAGCCTAAAGGACCGCTACCTTTGAAAAACTTACCACGCATACAAAAAGTTATATAATACTCGAATGAAAAGCTTTGTATTGATATGTTTGTTGGCAACCATCACGATCGCTCAGTCCAGCAGACAAGACGGATGGTCGCTCAAATTTGACGGAAATAAGCTGCAGCACGTCAAGGCTGGGCCATTTTACACCCCAAACACGAACTATATGAATTCGCCTTTTTTCGTCGAGGCGTGGATAAAGCCGGGAGCGTTACCCGGAGCGAGATATTGGGTTGCCCAAGGTTACGGCGCAGATCATCTTTTGCTTGTCGGCGTCAATGATACGTCTCCTGGCCGTGTCAATATCACAGGCAATCTTAACAACGGGGTAAATATCAACTCTTTTCAATCGTTTGACTCAACACCGAGAGGTGTGTGGGCACATCATGCGGTTTTGTATGTTCCGGCGAACCATTTTGCGCCCGGCTATCCCGCGACTCCGACTGTTTATACTTTCGTCAACGGAGTATTGTCATCGCAGACGGCAATGACCAATCCACGGATAAATTCGGGGAATTGGAATACCGGCAGCAACACTCTCGAGATCGGAGGCACGGATCATAGCAATTTCGATGGCGAGATCTCGCAGTTGAGACTTTTCGAAGGAACGGTGCCGTTCGTTTATGATCCCGGACCAGGAGGAGCAGGTGCCGCTTCATTTATGCCGGAGCGCTCGTTTCGAGGTGGGTTTTACAATCCTAATGATGCCATCAGGGCGGGGGTGTCGCTGTTCTACGATTTTCGGCGCGTGACGGGCAAGACGATCCCGGATCTTGGAATCGGATTCAACGGTGGTACGCATACCGGCGTTTTGTCATCGGGGTATTCATCTTATGGACATTTCGGCGAACCGGACAATTATGATACTGACCTGCCGACGTGGGGATATGACCCCGTCACTGTTGGGACCGAAGTCATCGCCAGCGTCCCCATCCCGTCAAATGCAATTCTTTTCGATTCTTTTTCCCGCAATGACATAACACCTTTCACCCAAAGGTCAATGAACCTTGGGCTAGGCAATCTTGAAAAAGGTGGGGCATGGGCAGGTGCGACTTCTCTTTACGGTATTTTAAGCCAACGCTCCTTTGGCACATCAAATGCGGTCGATCCTGTTTATGCCGAAGTGGGCTCGATGAATATGGATGTTCGGGCTAGGAGTGGCGACAACTTTAACGCCGGATCATTGCCCACAGTCTATGCCCGATACACAACCCTCAGCGACCATCTGAGCATTTATTACAACAGCAACGGATATATCTATATGCAGGAAGTCTCTGGCGGCATAAACATACAGGCGGCGTATGTGCCTAATCCCGGCAACAACGATCTATTAAGAATTGTTGTATCAGGTTCCACGGCATCTTTTTACTCCGGCAATACCCTGCTCCAAACCTTTAACCGCATCACCAGAACAGGAACAAAGGCTGGATTTTTTATGACTGGTGCGAGTCGTATCGATACGTTTGAGGTGTATTAAACCATGAACGCGGGGATTTGGTTTATTGAACGCCCGCGGGCAGCAGCGAGCCTTTCGGGTCGCTGGCGTATGCGTACCCCTCCTCGATCTTGCCAATGATGCCGTGAAAACTGATGTCGCCGGTTTCAGATACAACCACGACAACATCGCCGGGGCTGTTCAGTTTCTGATCGACGGGAAATTTAATGATCGTGGCGTTGCCGTTTTCGGATGTTACAACGTCGTATTCAAATGTATCAGCGTTAAAGCTGAGTGTCTGACAAAAGGCTACTTCCATAGATATATTTAACCACGAAATACACGAAAGACACTAAACCAAGAGTTTGACCTATGGAAATACCTGCTTTTTTCGTGCGATTTTGTGTATTTTCGTAGTTACTTCTTTATTTGGAAATTGACCGAGATCGCGTCATGGTCTGACAGCGGAATGCCTTCGGCATCGATGAGTTCGCCGATAGTTTGCGGCTTTGTGTTCGGTGCGACACAGATGCCTTTTCCTGTGAACCAGTCGAGCCGCGTATGGACAATTCCACCTACGCGTCCCGCTGCCCAAAAGATGAATGGAAAACACCATTCGGGCACCCAATCACGCAGATTCGTATTTTTTTCGATGCTCCCGATGTCGTAATGCAGCGTCCCTGTACCGAGGTTGTTAATCGATCTGAATTCATAACCACGCGATTCAAGTTGGGTAAAAAGCCGCTTTTCGAAAAAGCGTTCGGGGTGCGGCAGATGATTGAGCGCCACATTTTTCGGCCCCATCGCCACTCTTCGAAAATAGCCCAGGATTGCCCGCGTCGAGCTTTGCGAGTTAAATCCTGTAGTGTTCCAATCGCCGCCGATTATTACAGGGAGCTTTGGCAGGGTGTCGAGATGGTCGAGTATCAATTTGATCTGCATCTGCCGATGAGCACGTGAGCAATGTGCGTCCAGATGTACCGTCACCGCCCGAAATTCTCCCGCAGGATGCTCGATGTCCGCAAATAACGCCCGCAGATACCCGAGCCTTTTTTCCTTGCCCCACATCTTGTCTTTGCCGTTTGGCAGCGGTATCGCGTGAACATTTTTCATCGGATACCGCGAAAACATCGCGAGCCCGTGGATCGATGTCGTATTCTCACCATCCATATCTGATTCGACCCCGCTTCCCTTTTGCAGCGGGATGTAAACCGGAGCGAATGCGTAATTGAGTCCTAGTTCGCGGGCGATTTCCTGTGCGACATTACGATTTCCGCTGCGTGCCATCCCGTTATCAAGCTCGGTCAAAAGCAGGAGGTCTTTGTCTTTTAGCCCTTCGTGATTTTTGAGTGCGTCAATAATTCCGTCGAATCTAATGCCGCGTTCAATGTTCCATGCGAGAGCTTTGACGTCAGAACCACCTGCGGTAGCGGGTGGTTGATCATGGTTCTCAGCACTCTCCACCTTTTTTGATGGCGAAGTTAAACCACTCGCTACCGCAAGTGGTTCTGACACGACCGAATTCAACACATGCTCGATCTCAGGCCGGATCTTGGCATAAAGCTCCGACGCCTCCATTTCAGGCGTTGATTCAAATTTCAACAATTCCGGGAAATATTGATTTAGACTGTGGTCTAGGGTGGACGGTGGGTCTGTTTGTGTCGTATCTTGCGGCATCGTAAAAAGTTTAGAATACGCTAACCGCGACAGAAATAAAAAATCAGCTAGTCGTCATAACGCTCTTTTGCGGGCGCAGTGGCGAGAAAATCGGTGATTATACGCTGGCTGTAAGTCGTCATCAACTCTTCAATTCGTTGCTGTTTCGGCGAGCAAAATATCAGGCCGACGTGTTTTGGTTTATTGACACGATAGACGATCTCAGCATCGTTGTAATGTGTAGTGTCAGGCTCGTCCACGTTTGCGAGTGCGAGTGCGATGCCGGCAAAATCCTTTCGCAGTTTCGGCATTTTATAGGGCTTGTCGTTGGTCGCCGTTTCGAGTTTTGCCCACTCACGCCACAGATTAAAGCCGCAAGCTTGCTCGAGAACATTTGCGATATACGCTCCGCCGACACGGCAGGCGACTTCGAGTAGAAAAAATTCGCCCGTTGCCTCACTGTGCAAAAATTCCGCGTGCGACACGCCGCGTTCGTATTTGAACGCCATCAGCAACGCACGATTGAGCACCTCAAGCTGCTTACGCTCTTTCGAGCCGTAAGGCACGATCGACGATGTAAACACACCGCCATAATGCGACACCTCGAACGGTGTCGTGCCGTAAACGCTCACGCCACAGGCGACGACCTTGCCATCGACTACGACCGAATCGACGTGATAGACCTTGCCTTTGACAAACCGCTCGATCAGAAATTGCGACGGATGGTCCCGCCAATTATTGCGTTTGTCGAGGTCGGTCAGAACCTCCCAAACCTGTTCGACCGTATCGTTTTTGCGTATGCCGAACGCCGAAACCTCGTTTCGCGGCTTTACTATCCACGGAGCCGGAACACTTTCGAGAAAGTTGTTGATGTCATTCTGATTAAAGGCTCCTGTAAATTCCGGGCAAGGAATTCCAGCTTTCGAAGCAATATCGCGCATCGTCAGTTTGTCGCGAAAACGCAAGGCGTGCGAGCGTGTCATTCCCGGCAGATTTAGATGTTCGCGAACCATTGCGGCCGTCAGCACGTCAAATTCGTCCAGCCCGACGACCTTGTCTATTGATCTCGAACCTGCGATATTCGTCACCGCACGAACATAATCGTCCGCACCAGCATCGTCTTCGACAGTGAATACATCATCTATCGCCGTCCACAGCCAGGGCGAATCGAGCAGCTTTTTTCTTGTAAC
>JBKJRA010000030.1:0-5763 GCA_046594975.1 Pyrinomonadaceae bacterium
GATCGAGGCCCAGACGCAGCAGCTTTTGCGACGTGAGCAGCGGCATGCGGGCCTGTTCGGGCGTGCGGTTGCCTTTGCGCTGGTTGCATTTGACGCAGGCTGCGACCAGATTATGCGGGGTACTTTCACCGCCTTGCGCACGTGGGAAGATGTGATCCAGTGTCAGTTCTTTGGCGTGCTTGGTCTCGCCACAATACTGACAGCGATAGCGGTCGCGAATGTAGATACGTGCCCGTTTCATCGTCGTTTCGCGGTTATTTCGCCGCACATGAACGTAATGACGCAACCGGACGACCGACGGAACAGGGAAAGTAGTTGAAGGAGAATGGAGAACATTGTCGCCATCGTTTTCTTCGACTGTGATAGCACCGCGAAACCACAAGCACACGGCACGGGCCACGCCCACGGTGCCGAGCGGCTCGTATGAAAAATTAAGTAGTAAAACTCGTCCGGTAAGCAGCAATTCTCTCTCCTCCTTTTATTCTCTTGGTAATGTAATATTAAACATGCGTTAAACGCAAGCACTAACTATATGTAGGTGCGTAACATTTGGTTAATCAATATGTTCAACTCGAACGGAGAAAATGCCATATTTCTCAGATATTTATGATGACGATCACGCGGAGTCTAATATCGACTGTTCGCAAACCGCAGAAATTGTGTTATAAATTGTTTGTCCGACTTAATACAATTGTCAGCCGGATACCTCTTTCCTTTATATCAGTATTATTTGAGTAAAAAGTTTTATGAAGCAAATACTTTTTGTAGCTCTGGCTATCTGCTTATTTTTTAGTCTTGGTTGGGGACAAGAGTCTGAGGCTTACCTTTCTTGGTCGGCGTCACAGGCTGAAAGTATAGCCAAAGGTATGCGCGAGAGTAGTAAGATCGGTAGTGCCTTTGATTTAAGAGGTATCCATACTAGTCGTTCGATCAATTATAAATTGCGCGCAACCTGGCTAACACCTGAGGTAATTAGAGCCGCCGCTCGTCTTGAGCAGCTCAAAAACCGGCTGAGTGATCAGCAGACGCGAGAACTAGTCGCTGAGGCCGAATCGGCAGGCGATACCGTATTTATGGTCGAAATAGACCCAAGGGAAGGCTCCGGCGTCATCCCTAATGATTGGCGGGCAATATTACAGCCTAAAGACCTAAGAGCGGGAGCCGATGGAGCTTTTTCGGGCATCAAATCACCAAAGTTTCAAAATATCAAAGCCCTCTCAGGGGCACTTCGTAGGGATTATGACTGGGACGTTTTCTGGGTCGCATTTCCGCTCGTTGACAAGGATAAGAATCCTTTATTTCCCGCAAATGTTTCCAGATCAGAACTCGTGATAGGCATCTATAACAGCGAGGGAAGGCTCAATTGGGCCGTACCAGAATCGATAAGAACAAAGACCAAATTACTTTCAAATAAATAGTTTCAAGGGAGAAATAAAATGAAAAAATTAGTTATGTTGGGTTTCTGTGCTGGATTGCTGTGTGCAATTCACGTCACGGCTTCGGCTCAGATCAAATATAAATTGTTGGCTACCAAGAAAACTTCGACAATGCAGAAAGAGCTGAACGAAATGGCGGCTCAGGGTTATCAGTTCGAGGGTGTTTCGGGCGGCGAAACGTCATTTGGGGGAAGTGAGGTAGTCTGCATTATGTCTTTGGCACCGGGACAAAAGGGGACGTTTAAGTACATCTTGCTTGCTACTAGCAGAACTTCGACGATGCAGAAAGAGCTGCAGGAAGCTGGAAACAACGGTTACGAATATCGCGGCCAAGTCGTATTCAAGACATTTATGGGCGGTGAAGAAGTCGTAACGATACTTGAGAAAGATCCGTTGAACACGGATATTGTTAAGTATGAATACAAACTGTTTGCCACCAAAAAAACCTCGACAATGGATAAAGAATTGAACGAAGGTGGTGCAGCAGGTTTCTCCTATGTCGGTGTTACGGTCGGCCAAACAGCGATGGGGGGAAATGAGCTCGTTGTAATTACCCGCAAAAAAGTGGGCGGCAGTCTGTAGACTGAGTAGAACTATTCTATTTTCAATATTTATGGTCAGTGGACTGCGAGATCCTTTTCGCCGGCCACTGACCATTTTTACGGCTATTCAATCGTTAAAAGTGATTACCCATGGGTTCCAACAACCCTTACGTAAGCGTTCCTAAGACATCTTGGTTAGAAATGTTGATAGCCTTTTGATTGTAAAATAACAGTTTCGCCATCGCCTGTAAGCTCAATGATCCCATTATTTGCAGTTACCTTTCCGATACGAGAACAGTGAGGTGGTTTAAGGTGCAAAATGTTTTTTTCAGCAACCGTGAATAGCAGCTCAAAATCCTCGCCGCCATTTAATACCATGTCGAGACTGTCAGTTTTAGAGAAGCAGCTACGTAGGTCAGAGTTCGTAGGGAGCCGATCACTATCGATCTGAGCTCCAACGCCGCTCATAATACATATTTGCCTGAGGTCTGAAGAGATCCCGTCGCTAATATCGATCATTGACGTAGCTATGTCTAATGACTGCAAGAGGTTGGCTATATCTACCTGAGGTTGCGGTTTAAGCTGTTTTAGCAAAAGATCGGCATGTTCGAGGCCGTTTTCTGTGTACCGAGAACCTTGTTCCAGCAATTTCAAACCGCCGGATGCTCCACCGAGCGATCCTGTAACAAATATTGCGTCACCGGGCTGGGCAGTGGAACGTAAAATAGCTTTCCCTTTGGTCACGGAGCCGCCGACTATTGAATCGATCACGAGTTTATCAGGGGTCCTTGATACGTCGCCGCCGACTAATTCGACGTTGAATTCACTGGCTAAAGAAAACCAGCCTTCGTAAAATCTGTCAATAAAATTAGTGTTCCATAGATTTTTGGGAACGCCGATGGATAACATCGACCAGACGGGTGTTCCGCCCATGGCAGCGATGTCTGAAAGTGAAACGGCGAGGGCTTTATGGCCTAGAAGTTCCGGTGTTGTCCAGTCTAGGCGATAATCGATGTCCTCGACCAGCATATCTGCTGTCAACAATAGATCTGTGTCTGCGTCTTTGGGTAATACCGCACAATCATCACCGACCTTACTAAGATCGTACTTTGACTTTAACTTCTTTAAGAATTCAAACTCGCTTAACATTCACGTAATGGTTGACACAAGTCTATTAAATGCATAGAATAACGCCTACAGTTTTATAGAAAACTTTAACACACTCCAACTAGCAATGGCACAAGAACCTGTAGTAATACCTGAGAAAATATATTTCAAGATAGGCGAGGTTTGTGAACTGGTCGGCGTGCAGGCTCATGTGCTGAGATATTGGGAAACGGAGTTTCCAATGCTCTCCCCGCAAAAGAATAAATCGGGCCAGCGTAGCTATCGCCGACGTGATGTCGAGATCGCTTTGCGTGTAAAGCGGCTCTTGTATAACGAGATGTTTACAATTGCAGGTGCCCGTAAAAAGCTACAGTCTGAGGCTCGCGAGGGCAATAAGCCCAAAATAGAAAAGTTGGCCGAACCTACTCCTCCGGTAAATTCAAGTAACATTGAGGCTCCTGGTTTATTTGATCTACATACCGACACACCTGTGAGATCGGCAGAAACAAATTACGCTGCGTCTGTTTCACAAGAATTTACCGGCGACCAGCGAGACGCAATAAAAACACTTGCAACCCATCTTCTTGAGCTGCGTGAGATGTTAAAGCCCAAGGCTTCGCAATAGTCCAGTTTGACTTTCCTACGACGCAAGAATACTCTAAAAATTCGGTTTTTCGGGACGTAGCGCAGTCTGGTAGCGCGTTCGCTTGGGGTGCGAGAGGTCGCAAGTTCAAATCTTGTCGTCCCGACCAAATAAAAAAGCTGTCTGATTACTCATTTTTCAGACAGCTTTTTTGTTCACGTTCACGCGTGAACACTGTGAACACCGTGAACGCCGTGAACTTTAAAATGCGTCCCTGGGGAGCAAAGAGCACTGCTTTTAGTGCTTTGGTAAGCTTAGTTAATACATTCTGCGTCCAGAAGTGTTCATTTTCCGTTCGGGTATGTTCAAATGTGAACGCTTTTTGAACACCCGTTTAAGCATCAAATAAAGCTCTACCAGAACACAGTTTTTGATAGTTATGTTAGGGTCGACAATTATTCCTCGGACTTTTTGGGAGGCTCGGCTTCGGCTTCGATAATCGGCGGATACATGGTGCGCTGAAGCCGAACCACTGCGTATTGATCACAAAATACTAAAACTCCGCAGAGAAGAATTAGCATGACAGCAAAAAGGGGACCTGCGGAAAAACTGCTATTTGATAATCCGGCTGTTTTCGAGAAGTCTAAGTAAGATTGGTCTAACCAGAAATAGCGAGCTATTGTAAACACCGAAAAATATAATCCCGATGCCCATACTGCCCAAGAATGACGAGTTTTCCAAAGAATTACGTTAGCTAGTAAGATCAAAACGGCAGATGAAAGCCATAATAATATCGAGCTGATATTTAAATGGAACATATAGCCGTCAATGGCATCCATAGGTTTTCCGATGCTGTGTAGCCAACTCCATGAATAAAATGTAAAAAAGGCCATTACTGCGATAGCAATGACCAAAAGGGCGAGATAAAGTTTGCTCCACATATCGAACTTTTTTATCACAGGTGGAGCGTTTAGTACAAACGGTAGTTTTAATCGGGCTTTACCGTTAAGTAAATAGTTTGCCCTCGACGAGAGATAAGCAATAGAACGGGCTTGTTGCCCGACGAACCAAGTGCTGACTGGACATCTGCTATCGATTTAACAGTCTTTTTGTTTATCTCAAGAATGACATCGCCGCGAGCGACGCCTTCTTCGGCGGCAGGGCCGTTTTGATCGACATCGGTTACGACCACGCCTTCGGAATCAGAATCAAGCCCGAGCTGTTTTGCGATCTGCGGCGTGACCGGTTCTAAACTCAAGCCAAGTTTGCCGCTCTGTTTTTCCGACGAAGGGCCGCCTCCACCATCATCTTGTTCCTGGCCTGCTTTTTTAGCGTCTCCGGCACTAAATTCATCAAGCGTGGCCGTCAACTCCATCTCTTTGCCGTCACGAAGTAACGTCAGCTTTATGGACGTGCCGGGTGCAGTTCCCGCAACCTTATTACGGAGCACATTACTATCCTCTATCTTTTCGCCGTTAATGGCAGTGATGATGTCGCCGCGTTTTACTCCCGCCTTGTCTGCCGAACTTCCGACTTTGACATTGCTTACCAAAACGCCATTTTTTTCCTTTAATTCTAGTGCCTTGGCTGTGTCATCGGTGATGTTTTGAATATTGACCCCGAGTTGTCCGCGATGGACCTTGCCGTCTTTTAATAGCTGTTCCATTACGGATTTAGCCATATTTGATGGTATCGAAAATGCTATACCGATATTACCGCCTTGTGCCCCGCCGGGCGAGAGGATCTGGGAATTAATGCCGATCAGCTCGCCATTTAGATTGATGAGTGCACCGCCGGAGTTACCGCGATTGATAGCTGCGTCCGTTTGCAGAAAGTCCTCAAAGCTACCGTCGCTGAGGCCCGTTCTGCGGCCTTTTGCTGAGATAATGCCGGACGTTACAGATTGTCCGATCCCGAGCGGATTACCGATCGCAAGGACGATGTCGCCAACGCGTACGCTGTCCGAATTGCCAAGCGTAAGAAACGGAAGATTTGTGGCCTCGATCTTGATCACCGCCAGATCGCTTGGCACGTCAGTGCCGACCACTTTTGCCTCGTAGGTCTTGTTATCACTCATCGAGACCGTTATTTTATC
>JBKJRA010000121.1:0-5059 GCA_046594975.1 Pyrinomonadaceae bacterium
AGCGAATCAAGTTCGACGTATTCGTCTCTCGCAGTTCGCGAGCAAACGGGACAAACCTCATCGCCCGCAGCGAGATCGGAAACGACGCGGTCGTATTCGGTTGAAAATGATTCCTGAGTGGGCATCTTTGGATTTCAAGTTTTTCACAAACAACAGGTAAAATCAATTTACTCTATGGCTAAGAAAAAGATCGGCCTTGCACTCTCAGGCGGCGGAGCACGTGGCTTTGCTCATGTCGGCGTACTAAAGGTGTTTGCCGAGCACAAAATCACGTTCGACATGGTCGCCGGAACATCCGCCGGATCGATCATCGGCGGTGCCCTAGCAGCCGGAATGTCGGTCGATCAGATCGCCGCGATGGCGAAAGAGACACGATATCTGAACACGATGCGACCGTCGCTGGCATTTGGAGGGCTGCTGTCGAGTGCCCCGCTGGCCACGCTGCTTACAAAACATTTCCCTGTCACACGATTTGAAGAAATGCCTCTACCGTTTTCCTGCGTCGCCTTTGACCTCGGCAAAAACGAGTCGGTCGTCCTGTCTGAAAAAGGCGATCTTATCACGTCGATACGTGCAAGCTGTGCCGTCCCCGGCATCTTTGCACCAGTCAAAGACGTGCATGGCCGCAGACTAGTAGATGGCGGCGTCACCTCTGTTATGCCGGTCGATACGCTCCGTGCAATGGGTGCGGATATCGTCATCGCCGTCGATCTGCTGGCGTGCGGATTTACCTCTCTAAACGAATCAAAACTCGGTGCGGGGATCGCCGTCCAGTCTGTGCTCGCTCTACTGCGGGCCTTAACCAAAACCGAACATAAGAACGCCGACATCGTAATCGAACCGCCCATCGCACATCTCCGTCAGGATCAGATCGGCAAACGCGAGGAATTTATCACTCTAGGCGAAAAAGCCGCACGCGAAAAGATAAATGAGATCAAAAACCTGTTAGACACGGCAAATAATTAGATTAATGACGATACTTCTTGGTTCCAATTGAAAAAGCCCGGAGCTTTTACAAACCGGACTTTATTATTTGCTATGGTTTACGAGCAGGCTTTGGCGGTTTTGGTTTCGGTGTTTCGGGCGTATTGAAATATTTGGCAGCGGTTGCGGTGCTGCCGCCTGCTCCTTTTATCTCAAACTCGATATTTTTAGCGATCTTACCGTCGAGAAACACATCTACGCGGTATTTGCCAGGTGTCCATTTGTCTTCGGGGCGGCCGGTGAAATTAACCCGGTTTTGACCTTCTTTGGTCGTGTAGCTCGCAGTTACGACTTTTGTGTCGGCCTTAACGCCTATCACACTGACGGCGACAAAGTTCATCTTTACGGTCACTTTTGTTGTCGCATCGAGCAATATGACGCAATAGATCGCCACATCGGTCGTGCGAAATTCATCGACCTGCTCCCCCGCTTTACCTTTGCCGTCGTCCCTGGCAAGATACAGCTCCTCGACCGCCGGACCTGTCGGTGCGGGCGTATCGCCTTGTGCAAGAGCACCCGCGGCAGCAAAAAGACATATTAGGATCGTGTATAGAACTTTCACGAGGTAAATGCTCCACTAACAAACTAGCTATTTGAACCGTCAATGCGGAAATTAGTTGCATGTAGCGAAAGATTTTTATTTCGGCGAGCGATGTTATAATCCTACGCTAAAGATGCGATTTATATTCTCACGCAGGTTTTATATTCTCTTTGCGATCGGGTTCATGCCGCTGGTTTTGGCATGGACGTTTCCGGTGCTGAAATACGGCGTGATCTGCTACGACGTTTTGCTGATCGCGGCAGCAGTGCTGGATCTTGTTTTGAGCCGCAAATTGACGCAAGAATTCGTCGTGAGGCGTGAGTTTGAAAAGCGGTTCGCGATCGGTGAAACGGTGAAGGTGAGTTTATTTGCCGAGAACTCATCAGCTAACGATCTACATTTCCGGGTTAAGGACGAGTATCCGCCGGAGATGACTCCGCGCGAAACACGCGAGGCGGAGTTCACTGTCGATGCTCAAACCAGGGCGGAATTCTATTATTATTTAACGCCAAAAAAGCGTGGCTCTTATGAATTTGGACGCACGGCGGTTCGTTATCTGTCACGCTTTGGGCTCGTGTGGTGCCAAACATCTCTAGGAGAACCACAACGGGTCAAAGTCTATCCAAATATGCGGCGAGCCCGCGAAATGGAACTAAAAGCGCTCGGAGCACGGTCATTTTTGGCGATCCAGCGGCGTGCTGTGCGACGGGGAGAGGGACGCGAATTCGAATCGATGCGTGATTATGTTCGCGGCGACGAACTGCGACATATCTCCTGGACGGCGACGGCGAGGCGAAACAAACTCACCACGCGGCAATATCAGATCGAGCGCGATCAGACAGTAATAATCGCTCTCGACGCGGGCCGCCTGATGACCGGACGCATCGGTGACGAAACGAAATTTGATACTGCGATACACGCTTCTTTGGCTCTCATGTCGGCGTGTGCAAGAGCCGGCGATAACTGCGGCCTCGCAGTTTTCGGCCGCCGCGTAAAGAAATATCTGCCGCCGAAACGCGGTCTAGAACACATCGACGCTGTTCTCGAAGCCCTGCACGATCTCGAACCCGAGCTGATCGAACCGTCATACGCGCGGGCGTTTCAGTATGTCGCGTCAAATTCGAAAAAACGGTCGTTCGTGGTGATCCTGACCGATCTGGTTGATAAAGAAAGCTCGAAAGAACTGATAAGCTCGCTCAAACTCCTGCGGCCGCGTCACTTACCACTCGTCGTCACGATCGGCGACCGCGACCTGGGCTCCGTCGTAAGCCACGCCCCAGCCGACATCAAAGAAGTCTTTACCCAATCCGCCGCCGAAGAGATCATCCGTGAGCGCGAATCCGCACTACGGCTTGTCGAAACCCTCGGCGGCCTCGCATTGGACGTAACTGCACAAACTCTCGCACCTAAGCTACTTGAGACGTATTTAAAGGTAAAAGAGAGAGGAATGCTGTAACGATGGCAAAGGCAGACAGCAAAGATCTGCTCAAATTTCTCGAGGCGTTTCCGCTCGAGTCGCGTGAGATCGCTCTGTGGCTGCGTGATTTTGTCTGGGATCTTTACCCGGATTGTAACGAACTCATTTATGACAACTACAATTTTTTGGCGTTTGGTTGGTCGCTGACGGATCGCGCCGGAGATATTTTCTGCTCGATTCCGGTCGGGGCTCGCGGTGTGGCATTCGGTTTTATGTGGGGTACAAAGCTTGACGACCCTGACGGTTTGCTCACGGGCAGCGGCACACAGTTTCGCAGCTTTCGTGTGCCTGATATGGCTTCTTTTCCAAAAATATATGCCAAAAAGCTTTTAAAACAAGCCTTTGAGATCTCAGTCGAGCGATTGAAAGACAGGCCGCAGACCCCGACCGGTCAAACGCTCGTGAAATCGATATCACCAACACAACGCCGTCCTGGAATGCCCAAAAAAGCGGCGGCAGCAAGACGAGAGATACATCCGATGCCTGACTATGTAATGAAAGCACTCGAACATGAGAATTTGTTCGAGGCTTACGAATCGCGCCCACCGTATCAGCAAAATGATTATATTGGCTGGATAACGGGCGCAAAACGCGACGATACCCGTGCCGCCCGGCTCGCACAGATGCTGGACGAACTCCGCAACGACGACCGTTATATGAAGATGGCTTACAAGCCAAGAAAAAAATAATTCCTCTATGATACGACCGGCACTTTGGTTATTATTGTAAAAGCCATTTTATAACTATGCCGAAAAGCACTGTAATTCTAATTATTTACACGACCCTTTACCGCCTCGGCGGACATCAATTTCCCGTTGTAGCTCAGACATTAGCCGACGATAAACGCGCTGACGGATTCAACGGCGACATCATAACTCGTGCCGTCGAGAGCAAACGAGACATGCTGGCGGTAATCGACGAGGTTAGGCAGGCGGGCAACAAGATCAAGGAATTTCACTTCGTCGGGCATTCGGGAATGTATGGCCCGATGTATGGGACGGTTGCTTTTCCCGAGCAATTTTCGCCTTACGAATGGGAGCAGTTGGAGATACCATTTACCGCAGATGCCTCAGCTTATTTTTTCTGCTGCCGCTCAGCACGCTGGTTCGCACCATTTTTCGCACGGACATTTAACGTCCCGACAAGCGGATTTTTCTGGTACACAACATTTTCACGAAGCCGTGAAAAATATGTCTCCGCGGGTGATAGTGCAACCGGACCGCTTTACACGATCGGTTGCAAGGGCCGTAAATCTCATGGTTTCACTGCGTCGGCGCAAAAGCGGCTGGGCTTTATGCCGGCAGAGGAGATGAAACGTTTTGAGCCGCTACCGCCGGACGGCGACACCTCTTATGATCACGTCGCTGAGCTTTACGACGCGGCATTTGTCGATATTCGTGTCCGCAAAGACGAATGGAAATGGCTTGGCGAACACCTACCCGCCGGCAAGATCGATATGCTAGACATCGGCTGCGGCAACGGGGCTTTGCTCAATGCGCTGTCTGATCGGATCTCGTCCGGGATCGGTGTCGATGAATCTGCCGGAATCATTGAAAGAGCGAGACTCAAGAATGCAGAAATTTCACATTTGAAATTTGAAAAGATCAACGGCCCTGTGCTGCCTTTCCCGGACGCCTCGTTTGATGTTGTGACATCGCTAATGTCGTTTCGCTATCTCGATTGGGATCCGCTTTTGCTTGAGATCAAACGCGTAATGAAACCGGGCGGCAAGTTTTTAATTATTGACATGGTTACCGTTCCGGTCGCCGTTGGCGAGTATCCGCGGCTCCTGAGCGACAGCCTACGGGCAAAACGAGCACAAAAGGCTAACGCAACCTTTAACGCCGCTCTGACCAAGCTCGTCTCTCATCCCGACTGGAAAAAAATGGTCGAATATAACCCGATCCGCTCCGAACACGAGATGAAATGGTATCTCGAAAGCCGCTTTCCCGGCCAGAAAATGGAGACGCTCAATATGGCCTGGAATTCGCGGATCGTCGCATTTGACAGCGGCCCGGTCGAAAAAGGCGTCGAGGTGAAACTTTCTTTTCCGTAAG
>JBKJRA010000186.1:0-20414 GCA_046594975.1 Pyrinomonadaceae bacterium
GCTTCGTGCTCGGCGGCCACGGCGACACGATGGTTCCGCTACCGCGTTATTCGACCGTTGCCGGTATTCCTATTACCGAGCTCATCGCCAAAGACAAGCTCGACGCGATCATTGCACGCACTGCAAATGGCGGCGCGGAGATCGTCGGCCTGCTCAAAACCGGCTCTGCATATTACGCACCGTCACTTGGTGCAGTCGAGATGACCGAAGCGATCCTTAAAGATAAAAAGAAGATCCTGCCCTGCGCCGTCTTTCTCGAAGGCGAATACGGCGTCAGCAATCTTTTCGTCGGCGTCCCCGTCAAGCTCGGCAAAAATGGTATCGAACAGATCATCGAGATCTCGCTTACCAACGACGAACGCACCGCACTTCATAAGAGCGCCGCTGCCGTTCAGGAACTGGTCGATATTCTCAACGTGTAAACAGAACATACCGTGAAAGGAAAAGAGCCGGGCATCAACCCGGCTCTTTTCATTTAATCAAGCCTTACGCGCCGGGTCTGTCCGTTCACCCGAACAAACATTCCAGTGTTATCTGTCCACATATCGCCGTTTTCCGGCTTCGTCGGCGGGCCAAAGGTTTGCGGCACCAGATTAATACCGCCTCTGACACCGTCTCCGCTGAAAACACCAATTTGAAGATTTGAGATGCCGCTTATAACGTTTGGGGTCGTATAATGCCCAGCAACAAAGTGATTCATTGCATTCTGCAAATGTGCGATCGGTGTCTTTCCTTGCAGATCGTTGCCAATTATCGATGCACCATACGTATAACCTTCTGTAAAATCTATACATATAGGGCCTTCTATTCGATTGCCTGAGATCATTACTCCCGTATTTCCATTACCTAGTCTTATCGCAGTGTCCTTCGGACCGGAACCCGCTGGAGCTATCCGGTTACCGATTATGGTTAATCCGTATGCGGGACCGCCTGTCACATCTATCCAGCATCCGCCCGGAGCGGAAACATCTCCCATCCAACATCCGATAAAGACCAACCCCCAGGCCGATGTGTTCGCACCTTGCACATACGCTCCGGCACGTTGGCTTACTAACGGTTCAAATGTACATCCCGATATCAGCCACGATTCGCCGCCGCTTTTTATTGCCACGGTATTCAGCGATTGAAAAACGCAGTCGGTTATCTGAATGACGTTTGAGTAATTACCGTGGTCCGTAATACCGACTATGCCGGTGTCCGCCGCCTGAAATGCACAATTCCTTACGGTCGAGCAGATGCATCGTGACAGGTTGAGTAAAAAAGCTGCACGTCTGGCCTTACCGTTTCCTAAAAAACAACAGCGGTCGAACATCAGGTAACCCGGATCACCTTTCACCTCGGGCGAATGTCCGGTCTCAACTAGTGAGCCTCGAAAGTCATTATTGCTGTAGCTTATTTTTAGGCCGTCCATCGTGATCGAAAAGCTAGATCTCATTGATATGAACGGCGAAGCAGTGCCCGTATAATTTAACTGCGCCGACGGCTGTGCCGTATCTGGAACATTCGGCCCCGCACTGCCTACTATCCGAACTCCGCGTTTATTGTCAAATGAGATCTGGCCGGTGCATCTGAAATCGCGTCCTTTGGTGCCCTCGAGGAAGATTGTGCCGCCGCCAAGTTTATGTGCCGCGTCGATAGCCCTCTGGATAGCAGGGGTGTCATCAACGGTACCGTTGCCGACGGCACCAAAATCAGCTGCTTTGAATGAATTTCTATCGGGTCCGTCAGTGATCGGCTCCGGCACAGCAGCCCCTGCCGATGTTACTATCGTTCCCAGCGCGGCAGCCCCTATGCCAAACTTGTTCAAAAAATTTCTGCGCTCCATGTTTCCACTTATCCTTATATCTGATGATTTTGATGGATGATGCTCGGCATCTCTCGAAAAGAATACGGGAAAAAGGAAAAAAGATGAAGCTCTAATAAGTATTGGCCTCGACACTTTCGCCTTTTTCCTAACATAATCCAGGATGGTGTCAGAGGTCGAACGGCGATGATGTTAGAGGTTATTCGCGATGCTGTTAGTGATCTCGTCAAAACGGTGTGGCACGCTATTCACTACAAGGTCACTGCCTAAGGAAATCATTGCTTTTGACCCTAAAAAACTACATTTTAATGTGAGGTTTATGGTTGACGACATGATCTCTGATCGACACATTCGTCACTGCTCCCGGTTCTGATGCAAAATCATTCAGTCTGACCGAACAAATCGGTCAGACTGACATAACATATCAGCCATCCCTCCTCACAAAGCCCGCTAACTGTAATAATTACAATGTTTAGCTTTATGGCACGGGGCTTGTATAAGGAATGGCGACGGCCTGTGCCGAATATTCTCAGCCCCAGAAAGGAGCGACTATTATGAAGATATCAATTTTTGGATTCTCAACTACACGACGTTTCGCAGCCATTGCGATCCTTGCGTCGTTTGTGTTTTCAAATGTATTTGCGGTCAATGCCCTACGCGGCAGCCAAATGAATACCGCAACAGCAATGGCGAAATACACCACCGATCTTACGCAGCTAGGCCATGAAGGTAGATTGCGTGAAGACCTGAGCTTTGAAAAAGAGACCACGAGTCTTATCAAAGTGTTAGCAGCGGGTGGAGTTCGTCAGCCGGTTATCGTTAATGATGATCCTGCCGTTCAGAACTCGATCGTCGAACAGGTCGCACTGCGAATTGCGAATGGTTCGGCTCCTAGCGAACTCAACGGCAAGTCGATAATTAAGATAGAGACTTCAATTTTATTTTCTAATGTCGCTACCAAAACTGAGGCTGCAGCGCTTATCGATCTCATCGTTAATAACGCTGTAGCGTCTAACGGTAAGACGATCTTGTTTGTGGACGAACTGGCAAATATGGTCGGTTCGAGTGCTGCCACAACTAAAATTCTAGATAATATCGCTGCAGGAAAACTGGTCATCATCGGCAGCAGCTCGAGCATCGCGTATGACGAGCGTATCGATTCGCAGCCGGAGATCGCAGCTTACTTTGCAGGCATCCTTATTACTGATGCTAAAAACAGCAATGCAAATGCCGTCACGACTAAATCTACTCGCGACAGCGAATATCGCGGCGACAATGTATCGCCTGATCTGCGTGAAATGATGGCTCAGGACCCAAGCGGTGCTAAACGCGTTGACGTTATCCTACAGGCTAAGGACGCAGACAATGCTGCTCTTCGCTCACTCCTCGCAAGCGGACAGGCACACGTTTCAGACCGCATCGGCAAAAGCGATACAATGGTCGTAAATCTGCCGCTTTCCGCTCTGCAGATTCTTTCGTCGAGTGGCCTCATCAACTATGTCTCGCCTGACCGGGCGACGGCAACGACCGGACACGTCGAAGACGCGACCGGCGCCGCCCTCATGCGTTCACAACCGGCTTTGAACGGCCGAGCGGCTTACACGCTTGATGGAACCGGTGTCGGCATTGCTGTCGTCGATTCCGGCATCTATGCTGCTCATAACGGATTTAAGAACAGCGGCAATACTTCGCGAGTAGTCGCTAACGTCAATTTCACAAATTCTACGATCACAGATACGACCGACGGATACGGCCACGGAACACACGTTGCCGGTCTCGCGGCTGGTGCATCAAATGCAAACGGCGGTGCCTACAAAGGCGTCGCAACGAATGCCAACATCGTCAGCGTTAAGGTTTTGAATAACGACGGAGCCGGACAGACCTCATGGCTGCTCAATGGACTCAACTGGATCCTGACCAATCGCACAACATACAACATCAAGGTTGTGAACCTGAGTCTCGGCGGAACAGCTATTGATTCGTGGACAAATGACCCTGTCTGCGTCAAGGTCAAAGAACTTGTAAACGCTGGCATAGTCGTCATCGCAGCGGCTGGGAATCTTGGCAAAAACAGCCTTGGACAGAAAATGTACGGCCAGATCCATAGCCCAGGCAACAGCCCGTATGCTATCACCGTTGGTGCAAGCAATTCCGCAGGTACCGCGTCACACGCAGACGACACGATGGCTAGCTTTAGCTCGCACGGCCCGACGCGTAGCTACTACACAACGTCGACTGGCACAAAAGTTTTCGACAATCTGATCAAACCTGATCTCGTTGCACCGGGCAACAAACTTGTTTCGTACAAATCGCCAAACAATCATATGGCCGTGGCCAATGCGGCTCTAAATCTCGACACCACCAATGGCGGTGACTCGATGATGTATATGAGCGGCACTTCGATGTCGGCCCCGGTTGTTACCGGTGCGGCAGCTCTGCTGCTACAGGTCAACCCAAATCTTACTCCGGGTATGATCCGAATGATCCTGCAGTATACGGCCCAGCCGATGGCAGGTGTTAATAACTTTGAACAGGGTGCTGGCCAGCTCAATCTCGAAGGAGCGGTTCGGCTCGCACGCTCGCTTAAGACAGACGTCGATTTTCAGACGCTTGCCAAGGACAATACTATGGTCCCGGCCGGATGGGCGATGCCGACAACTACGACAACCATCGGTGGAAATACTTTTCCCTGGGCACAGTTCATCACAGGAAAGTTCACAATGCTGACCGGAGCAAATCTTGTTTCCAAATTCCAACCTGTCTATAAACGAGAGAATATCGTCGGCCAAGGCGTCAACTTTTCCAATGGCACCTTTTCGCTCAATGGTACATTTTTCGGCGGCGGATTGTCGCTGAATCGCAATGTCACGACGAGTAACGGCACCGCTCTCGGAGCCGGAACGACTTACCTATCGTACGGAGTTTTGGTAGGTGATGGCGTGCTCGTTGGCGACGGTGTGCTTGTTGGCGACGGAGTTCTTGTAGGCGACGGAGTTCTCGTTGGCGACGGAGTTCTTGTCGGAGACGGTGTGCTTGTCGGGGACGGAGTTCTGGTGGGTGACGGCGTGCTCGTTGGCGACTCAGCACTTAATGGCGATGACACGCCTTCAATGTAGTTAGAGAGTAAATATAAAGGAGGATAAAGAAATGAATGCTCTAACAACTACAAGCACTAACAATATACGTCGGCATGAGATCGCACCGTCGATAGTGCTCGCTCCGGATCTCTCGAAAGTCACAGCATTGACCGCCGCAAACACGGCAGAAGTTCTCGAATTCCTGTCGATCCGTCCGGTACATACGGTAGTGATGGCAAGCTTTATCGCGGATAACGGTATCGAAGGCGAGCTCAATAGGGGTAAGTTTTTCGGCTACAGAAATGACAGCGGCAAACTCGAAGGTGTTGCTCTGATAGGCCATTCGACACTCGTCGAAGCCAGAAGCGACAAAGCTATCGAAGCTCTTGCTTTCTGTGCACGCAAGGCTGAAACGCCGATCCATCTGATCATGTCCGGCGGCAGCGAAGCCGAAAGATTCTGGTTTCACCTGACCGGCGGACTGACTCAGCCGAGATTGACGTGCACTGAGGCTCTTTTCGAAGTTTCGTTTCCATACGCAGTTCAGAAATGTGAATGGAACATCGAAAATGCCGATATGAGCCAACTCGAACAGGTTGCTGAGGCTCAGGCCGAGATCGCATTCGTCGAATGCGACGTCGATCCTATGCTGAAAGACCGCGATGGCTTTCTCAAGCGTGTCGCCCGCCGTATCGAGCAGGATCGTGTTTACACGGTCTATCAGAACGGCAAGCTGATCTTCAAGGCTGACATTATCGCCGAAACGGCAGAAACGATATATCTGGAGGGCATATATGTCCACCCTGAATATCGCGGAAACGGACTCGGATCTAGATGTCTCGCAGCCTTGACGCTTCGCTTGCTAAACCGTGTCGAGAATATCTGTATGCTGAGCAACGTCGACTTCGCGGGTGCTCACAAGAGCTACCACAAGGCCGGCTATAAGCAGACCGATCAATGGGTAACCTTGTTTGTTTAGTGTAAATAAAACTAGACAACAATGTTAAACTAAGTCATAATTAGCTGGGTTCAAAATTTGAGCCCAGCTTTTCCTTTTCAAATTGCCTGCTCCCAATGCGTCGTTTGAGCTAAACCTAATACGAGATACAAACAGTATCTGATCCTCAGCCGCATTTCATGAATAATCAAAAAGTCTCAAGCCGATATATGTCGGCAGTGATTATCATTGGAGCTATTAGTTTAATAGCGGCTTTTGTGCGCTTGCCGATTGAGCGGCTCGATCTGTATGTTTTGACGCTCTGTATTTTGACGGTTTCACTCGGCTCCCGAATAACGATCCAGATCCCAAGATTTAACTCTCACATTGCTGTATCAGACACTTTCATCTTTCTCGTCCTCCTGATGTATGGAGGTGAATTCGCCATTATTCTTTCCGCCATTGAGGCATTTGCTTCGTCTTGGAGATTTTGTAATAAAAAGATCACTGTCTTTTTCAATGCAGCGACAATGACTGTCTCGACGACATTAGTCGTATTATTGCTAAACATTTTTGCACTTTATTCCGAAAATCAGCTGCATGGACGCGGCGACAATCGTACAAATTTCGTCATTGCCCTTTCGGTCATTGCCCTTACACAGTTTGTTGCAAATACTTCGTTTGCCGCAATACACGACGCTCTAAAAAATGCACTGCCGCTCTGGGAAACATGGAAATCCAAATACATTTGGACATTCTTTTCATATTTTATCGGGGTCGGAGCCGCTGGTAGTCTGGTCCAGATGGCAGACACCATCGGCATCGGCGTAATATTTGCGACGTTTCCGGTGATTTTCTTTGTATTTCTGTCCTACCGGATGTATATGAAGAACGTCGAAATCGCGACGCAGCAGGCCGAGCAGGCCGAGCAATATGCAAAGATATTGGAGACTCAATCCGAGGCACTTAAAGAATCCGAAGAGCGTTTTCGTAGTGCCTTTGACTACGCCCCGATCGGTATTGGGCTTTTGTCTTCGACCGGCAGTTGGCTTAAGGTCAATCAAGCTCTGACCGATATACTTGGTTACAGCGAACACGAATTTTTGGCGATGGATTTTCAAGCGATCACACTGCCCGATGACCTTGGGCTGACGCTGGTGAAGATCCACGAGCTGCTGTCGGGACAGAAACCAAACTGCCAGATGGAGCAACGGTATATACACAAAACGGGCCGCACGGTATGGACGTCTTGGAGCGTTTCTACGGCAAGCGATACAAAGTCATCCCAGCCCAATCTTATATTTCAGATCCAGGACATTTCGGGTAAAAAGCTAGCCGAAGAGAAACTCCAGCGTGACGCGACACACGACGCACTGACAGGTTTACCTAACCGCGCATTCTTTCTGGAGCGACTGAGCAAAGCATTGGCCAAGGTTCACCTTGGCGAAGGCTATAAAGCCAGCATCCTCTTCATCGACCTCGATCGTTTCAAATACGTAAACGACAGTCTCGGCCATCTCATCGGCGATCAGCTGCTCAAAGACATTGCGGCTAGGCTCGCCGACTGTATGCGTCCGTCAGACATCGTGGCACGGCTCGGCGGCGACGAATTCACCATCCTTGTGGAGGGTAAGTACGACATTAGCGAAGTCGTCCGCATTGCCGAACGCATCCAAGAAAAATTTAGTAAGCCTTTCGATCTGCGGGGCCACGAAGTTTACAGCTCGGCGAGTATCGGCATACTTCATGCGTCCGACAAACACGCCTCGCCCGAAGATATGATGCGCGACGCCGATACTGCAATGTATCAGGCAAAACGCGGCGGCAAAGCTCGTCACGAGGTCTTTGACGACGAGATGCACAGCGTCGCCAAAGAGACGCTCAAACTCGAGACCGACCTCCGCCGCGCTGTCGAACGCGAAGAGATACAGGTCTATTACCAGCCGATCTACGAGCTGAAAACGGGCCGAATCGAGAGTTTCGAGTCATTAGCTCGTTGGGAACATCCGGAGCTCGGCTTCATCTCGCCCGGCAAATTCATCCCGCTCGCCGAAGAGATCGGACTGATCGATAAACTGTGTGCCCAAGTATTGAGGCGAACTTGCCGCGAGATCGGATCACTGACAGATCCTGACGACAGCGGCGAAAGCCTTTCTGTCAGCGTCAATCTTTCGTGCAAACAGTTTAGCCAGGGCACACTAGTTCAGAGCATCCACGACATTTTGTCGGAGACGCGGTTCTCGCCCAACAATCTGCGGCTCGAGATCACCGAATCTGTTTTCTTCGAGCATCAGGAACGCGCCGTTCAGATGCTCAATCAGCTACGCGACAGCGGTATCGAGATCAACATCGACGATTTTGGCACAGGTTATTCTAATCTCGGTTACCTGAAAAAACTGCCCGTCTCTATTCTAAAGATCGACCGCACATTCGTCTCAATGATCGACGACGAGGGTAATAATGACGAGATAGTCCGTGCGATCGTCACACTTGCACGCAACCTCGGGCTCAAAGTCATCGCCGAAGGCATCGAAACCGATATGCAGCTTGCGGTGCTCAAACGCCTCGAATGTGAAGGCGGACAAGGATTCCTATTCGCCGAACCAATGCATTTTGAAAAACTGCTCCAATTTCTCGCCGAAAACGATCACCACGACATCCCGCTGCGTCGCTTTGACGATGTCGAGACGCTCGATCTCGTCCAATAAACAATTTCCCCATAAAACACGCGGTTGACGCGGGCACTGCTGACAGTGAACAATGGTTCATTGAACAGATATGTATCGTCGCCCCAAATTTTTAGAGATCCTGATCGAGATCCGCCAAGAAATGGCCCTCGAAGCCGACTACGACGTTGACCTGTTTGCCGAACGCGTCCGCGGCGGAATGGTTCCGCCCGACGACACCAGCCAAGAGCCGCCGGACACCGAGAGACCGCCCACTCGCAAAAAGATCAAACAAAAGCAACCCGTCACCTAGTATGTATCTTCTCTGACTACTGATAACTGACTACTGACTACTGACCACTGTGTATCGCTATTTCGTCTCAATTCTGATAATCCTGGCAAGCCTCGGCGGCGCGGCTTATCTGTTCTTCCCGGACTATTGGGTCCACCGTTACGACGAGCTGATCACGCGGCAGGCACGCGTTTACCGCCTCGACGAAAAACTCGTCTGGAGCCTCATCTACCAAGAGACATTCTTTCGCGGTTGGAAAACAGGTAGTGCGGGTGAGGTCGGATTGATGCAGGTAACCCCGAATGTCGCCCGCGAATGGGCAAAGGAAACGGGCCTCAAAGAATACGAAAAGCAGGCCGCCGATAACGTAACCGTATTCCTCGCCGACCCCGAACGCAACTTCCAGGCCGGCTGCTGGTATCTCGAAAAGCTTCGTGAGCAATATCGCGGCCGCCCCGCCGAAACCGCAATGACCCTTGCCGCCTACAACGCCGGCCCCAGCCGCGTCGAAGAATGGACCCGCGACCTAGACCCCGCCGCCATGACCGAACCCGACTTCACCGCCCGCATCAACATCTCCTCAACCCAAAGATACGTCACCGGCATCCTCGACCGCTACCGCACTGCCGCGACGCTGAAATAGAGAACGGTTCTGGCCGGTTAAAGCGCGAGTGGGTTCAATACGTATGCTCTCTGATCTTTTCCCACAGCATCAGTTCGAACGTGTGGCACGCCGTGAGAAAGGCTAACGCGTAATCATTGAGGTCTATCAAGACCTTTTCCCCCGAATCCATCGGTGTATAGCCGTCGTCCTCCGCCGGGAACACCTCGCCGAGGTACGTGAGATCCAGAATGTCGGCCAGCTCAAAGTAGTACGAGCCGTTCTGCTGATTCTCGCCGCACCATAGCGTAAATGTCTCGGGCTTTAATTTAGAGATAGTCGCCCGCGTTGTCTCGTCATTCCCGTCAAGGTGAAACGCCATCCAGTTACGCACCTTCTTGGCTTTTTTTCGCGTTTTTTCGTGTTCGTAGTCGAGCACCAAGGCACGCAGCGGTTCAAAATCCGCATTACCCAGATACCGCCCCTTTATCGAATTAACGACCTCGATCGCCTCGTGCAGAAACCCGCCGAGCATCACCCACGTCCGCCGCTGCTGCCGCTCGTGGGTCCTGTTGGTCTGCCAATCTCTAAACGTCACCATGTTCGTTATGCAGTACCCGAGCGCGTTCATCACCCGCCCGATCTTTATCATCGCTACAAAGTCAGGGTCGTTCCGCAAATACATCAGCCGCGAGCTGTGCAGCTTTCTCGCCCAACGTTTCGTCCTCGGATCGACCGCCAACTCCGCCTGCTTCTTCGCCAAGATGTGTTTCACCTTAGCCCGCGAACTCCCGGTCTTTCGCACCGCACCCTTTCGTTTCTTTGCTACAGCCATTTCCCGAACATTCTGCACTATATTACGGGATCGTGTCCACTCTCGCCGCTGATCGGGAAACTTTTGGGAAACTTTTTGGTCAAACCTGTGTTCTGAAGACGCGGGTTTTTTGAGTTCGGGGCGGATTATGGTGGTTTTTTTGGTGAGATTTTTGACGCTGGGGGCATTATTTTGGCGGTTTTGCGTGTTTTATTGGTGTACAAGGCTCTGTCAACGATTGACGGGGCTTTGTTTTCCTTTGACAAGGCTGTGAAAACTGTTGACAAGGGTTTGTTTTCCTTTGACACGACCGTGTAAACGGTTGACAAGACTCTGTCAACACTTTACAAGGGTCTATAAACGGTTGACGAGGCTTTGTGAAAGGGTTAGAACCTCTTTACAGACGACGTTTTGGGTGTCGATGTTTGTTTTCGGCACCTTTTTTGTTTTAATTCAAGCTATGAATATCCTCGCCGCCGAATATGTCCTGTCGATATCGTTCGAGCCGATCAAGAGCGGAGCCGTTGCCCTTGACGGCGACAAGATCGCGGGCGTCGGCACGTTGGACGAGATCAAAGCCCGATTCCCTGACGCTGGCATCATCGATCACGGCAAGGCGGCGATACTTCCCGGCTTTGTAAACTGTCACTCGCATCTCGAGATCACGTCGATGCGGGGTGCTCTCGACGATGTCGAGCACGATTTTTCGGCGTGGCTGTTGAAACTAAACGCCCTGCGGGCCGAGCTTTCAGACGAAGACATTCTCGCGGCGGCTATGAGCGGTGCGAGGGAAGGTGCGGCGGCGGGTGTCACATGCTTTGGCGACATCGGCAGGCTGGGACACGCCGGAGTTAATGCACTAAAGGCCGTCGGGCTTCGCGGCATTGTCTATCAGGAGACGGAATTCTCACCCGACAACCGCACGGCGGACGAAGATTTTCTAAAGCTTGCGGCAAAGTATGAGGCTCTTCGTGAAGAATCGACGACACTCGTGCAGATTGGTATTTCGCCGCATTCGCCATACACGGTCGGCTCGCAATTGTTTGAGCTGATCGCCCAATACGCGATCATCAACCGCGTTCCGCTGACGATCCACGCTGCGGAATCTTGCGATGAGCACGAATTGCTGACACAAGGCACCGGATTTTTCTCAGGCGTCTATGAAAAGTTCGGCGTCGAATGGGAAAGCCCGCACTGCACACCGATCGAATACCTAGAACGTCTCGGCGTGCTTTCGACACAACCGCTGCTCGCTCATTGCGTCGTCACATCAGCTAGCGACCTAGCAAAGATCGCTACAAACGGAGCCAGTATCGCCCATTGCCCGAAGTCGAACGCGAAGTTCGGCCACGGCTACGCACCGTTCGAAGCAATGCTCGACGCCGGGATCACCGTCGGGCTCGGAAGCGATTCCGTAGCGAGTAACAATGTCTGTGATCTGTTAGAAGAAGCTAGATTCGCCGCTCTCGTCGCGAGAAATCGCTCAAACGGCGGAGGCCCGCACGAAATAAGGTCATATTCTTCAAAGCGGTTCATCACAGCAAAGGAAGTTCTCGAAACCGCGACGCTCGGCGGTGCCAAAGCCCTCGGCCTCGACGCTGTGATCGGCACGCTCGACCCCGGCAAACAAGCCGACATCGCCGTCGTCTCGCTCACCCACCCCGCCCAGCAGCCGATCAATGACATCCACGCTGCACTCGTATTTTCCTCAAATGCGAGGGATGTCATAAAGACCATCGTCGCTGGTAATGAGATCTACTGCCGCGACTAACGCACGTCATACTCGGGCTTTGCCGCACCCATCAGCCATTTGTCGAACCATCCCACGATATGCTCCAAACGTTCGATGCGGTGCCACGGCTGGCCGGAGCGTGACAGTTCGTGCGACTCGTTTGGGAAACGCACCATCACGGTCGGGATCTTGCGGTATTTGAGGGCGCGAAACATCTCTTCGCCGCCAGCGGTCGGTGGCGTGCGGTAGTCGGCCTCGCCGAGAATGAACATCATCGGCGTCGTGACATTTTTGATAAAGGTGATCGGCGAGCGGTTCTTAAATCCCTCGACATCCTCGAACGGAGCACCCTTAAACCACGACGGCTGAAACTGTGTGAAATCAGCCGTGTACCACCAGTTAGCCCAATCTGAGATGTCACGTTGCGAGACCGCCGCTTGAAAACGTTGCGTCTGCGTGACCGTCCAGTTCGTAAGCAGACCGCCTCCGCTGCCGCCCGTGACACCGAGCTTTTTGTCGTCGATGTAGCCGCGTTTGATGACCTCATCGACGCCTGCCATCAGGTCTTTATAGTCGTCGCCGGGATATTTGTATTGGATAATGTTGCCGAAATCCTGTCCGTAGGTGGTCGAGCCGCGCGGGTTTGGATAGAGTACGACATAGCCTTTCGCTGCCATCCATTGAAATTCGTGATCGAACACAAAACCATACGCTGAGTGCGGCCCACCGTGGATATTTAGGATCAGCGGATACTTCTTCGAAGGATCAAAATTGGGCGGCTTTTGTATCCATGCCTGAATATTCTTTCCGTCAAAGCTCTTGTACCAGATCTCTTCGGGCTCGGTCAGGTTTAGCTTAGCAAAAAGAGCGTCATTCGTCCGCGTGATCTGTTTGGACTGCCCTGTTTTACGGTCAAGCACATAAAGATCGGTTATCCGTGTCGGAGTCGAAACGGTGTAAACAAATTTAGCGGCATCCGCTGTCGAGCGAAATCCTGACACAGATTGGTTGCCCGCCGTCACGTCGGTCATCTTACCGCTTGCGGCGTCAAACATCGCGAGATTTGCCTTGCCCTCTTTGCCGTAGCCAATAATGATGCCTTTGCCGTCGAGTGTCCAGATCGGATTGCCGCCACCACCGCCACGTGGCGGAGCGTTATCACCACCGACACCGCCGGCAACATCGAAATCAAATCCGGTGGTCAGATTTTTGGGCTTTGCACCGACAGCCGCGTCCATTACCCAGAGATCGGTCTGAGTGTATGACTGGACCGGTTGATTAGTTGATGCGACAAACGCAAACCGCTTGCCGTCAGGGCTGAGCGTCAGGCCGCCCGCACCGACATCTATCGTCGTCAGCAATGTCGGTGTGCCGCCGGCCGACGCAACGGAGTAGATCTCGGTCGAGCCAAGCTCATATTCCGGCTCAAGGACATGCCGCGACGTAAAATACATCATCGCTCCATCGTTTGACCACACGAGGTTGCCCTCGCTAAAGTTGCCGCTCGTGATCTGTTTTGGTACAGGTTTGTCTTCGGCGGTGTGCGGAGCAGGGATGACCCAAACGTGATTTGGATGTGTATTTTCGATATAGCCGCCGCCGTTTGAGCGGTATGTTGCCCTCGTGATGACGCGGACATCGCTCTCGTGGCCGTCGGGCGGTGGAGGTGCGGGTTTGCCAGCCCGAGCCATTTCGTCAGCGTTTTGACTGTTGCCAAAAGCTATCCATTTACCATCCGGCGACCAGGTTGGCCCGCCCGCTCCGCGAGGCAGACTAGTAAATTGAAATGCGTCCCCGCCTGACATCGAGAGCATAAATAGCTGCGGTGCGTCCGGGCGTCCGTCCTTGATCGTTGGCCTGACAAATGCAAGATATTTACCGTCCGGTGACCACCTTGGCGTCAAGTCGCCGGCGCCGCTCGTCAGCCTGTGAGGCTCTTCATTTCCGCTTGTCGATACCGACCAGATCGACGTATCATAGCCGTCTTTTTTAGCGTTTACCGTGACCTTTACAAAAGCGACGGTCGAGCCGTCCGGCGATATTTGCGGATCGGCAACCCAGTTAAAATCAAACAGGTCTTTTTCGGTAATGTTTCGTTTTTGTGCCGATGCACCCACGGCAAAAACAAAGACAACGATGGTCAGACGGACGAGTAACTTTCGCATACACACTCCTTTTGTTTACGGTCTTGAGATCGTTTATACGGCTAGCTTAGCAGTTTGGTTATTGTTTTCAATACGCGGAGCTATTTCTGCAAGCCTTTCAGAGCCAATTCGAGTTCGTTTTTCAAATCGGCTACCGTCCATTCGTTGCCTGGAAAGATCTTGGTAACCTTACCGTCCGGCCCGATGACCGCCGTTCGCAAGCTGTGATTGATCTGCGTCTTGTTTGTCGGATCGACCTCGTATCGCAGACCAAAGAAATCCGCGATCTTTTGAACCTCGGCATCTTTACCGACGGCAAGCTGCCACACGCCCAAGGATTTCGCGTCTTTACCCATGTAGCCGAGCCCGTAAGACTTGAGTTTTTCCGGCGTGTCATTTGCGGGGTCAAACGAAATGCTCAGCAGATTAATCTTGTCTTTCAGATCCGCATTTGCAGCAAGCTGATTGGCGAGATCGCTGAAATTTGTTGACATCCTGATGCAGTAATCCGGTAGCGGACATTTAGCGTAAATGAATGTGATTGCGAGAGCCTTGCCCTTAAAATCTTTGATAGAGATACGTTTTCCGTCCTGATTGGTCAGAGCAAAATCAGGAACGTCTTTGCCGATCTGAGCAAAATTTTCATTGATAGGCGGAGCCGGTTGATTCGGGTCAGGTGCGGCAACGATGCCTATGTTTTCGAGGTAATATGGATCTTTTGCCGCATTATCGACGACCAACTCAGCACGGATCTGCGATCCTGGCTTGAGATCATCCCACACCCAATCGGCGTGGATCGGAAAATCCATCGTCATCGCTTCCATGTAGCCTTCGATCGCTTCGTGGTCGATCTTGGCTTTTTTGGCAATACGGTCAACCGAGACGACTTTGCCTTTGAAGGTGTAACGCTTGGCATTCGCAGTAGTATTTGCAGCAGGTTTTTGGCATGAGGTGAATAATAAAACTAGTGATAAAAACAATAGAGTAAAACGCATATATTTAATATGATTCTCTAAAAAAACGGCAGCATATTCAATGTGCCTTAAGATTCTCGTCGTACAGGTATTGATACATCCTGTAATTTGTGATGACTTTGGAGACGTAATCTTTTGACTGGGCAAACATAATTTCCGGCACATACCGCTCAGGCAGATTTGAACGCGAACGCGTCAACCAGCGTTTCATATTATCGTCACCGCCGTTATAGCTTGCGGCGACCGCGTCAGGTTGATTAGGAAAAACCTTGAACAGGTCATCGAGATATTGTGAACCAAACAAGATCGCGGTCGGCGGATAATACAGCTCATCCTGGCTAAAATTATCATGTCCGACCTCGCCAGCGACCTTTGTCGAGGTTGTCGAAATAAATTGCATCAGCCCGCGAGCTGCTGCATTTGATTTAGCATCCGGCTGAAACCGCGATTCCTGCCGCATTACCGCAAGCATCAGCCTTGGATCGACCTTGCGTGTCGAGGCATATTTCAAAAGCTGATCAGTATAAACCGCCGGATATAGCAATTCGAGCTGATCGCGAGGCATAAGTTCGATCGGATAATCCGCCGGGACTTTCTTCCACAGAGGCTCGGCAAATGCTATCGCTCGGTCGCCGCGATCCCCTTTCAAATAGTCAGCCGCCATTGCAAATGCGGTGTCATCAGTTCCCTTCGCGGCATTTGGCTTTGCAGCTTCGACCTCAGGCATTGCCTCGTCGTAGAGACCCAGGAAAAACAATTTTTCAGCAATCGTATCCTTTGATGTAATACTGTCGATCAGTTTGAAAGTTGGCAATACCGCATATTTTGGCGACGCCTTGACCGCTGCTTTTAACACACCGAGAGCATTTTCACGCACGTCCGGTTTCTCTGTTAGACGCAGTAGCGATTGCGCATTTTTGCGTCGAGTATCCGAATCTTTTGCTTTCAATCCGGCGGAAAGCAAACCGATCTTTTGAGTAATAAATGAAGCCGAAGTCTCATCTACGTTCAGCCCCCGCAGACGAGTCGTAGCACGCCAACCATAATATTCGGCACGACCGTCCGGTATAGAGAGATACACATCGATCGCCTCGCCGTAGCGTTTCATTTGTTCGAGAACAAATCCTTTTAGAAATGTGATCTCAGCGGTCGAGGTCCCGCCGGGAGCCGTTCCGCCAAGATCACCAAATGCTCGCAATCTTTCGAGATCGTCGAGAGCATTTTGCCATTCGTTTCGAGCGATATATATCCGCGTCTCAGCAAAGATCGCGACTGCTTCGGCCGCTTTTCCCTTAAACACTTCCTGCGTTTTCGCACACCATTTCAGAGCGTCCTGGTCCTCGCCTTGGTCGCGGTAAATATCGACGGTGTTTAGATACGCACGGTCGAGTTTCTCGTCTGTCGGGTATTTTTCGATGAATTTCTGGTAACGTTTGGTCGCCTCTTTGTGCTTGCCGACGCGGGCATACGCAGATGCCGCCTGCAACAGTGCATCTTTCGCAGCAATGCTGTCAGGATACTGCTCCTGCACACGCTCATACCATTTCAGTGCCTCGACATAATCGGCTTGCTGGGCAAAACCGCGTCCGATCTGAAAGATAGCGTCCGGAGCATTTGGGCCATTTGGGAAACGCGATATGATCGCCTCGAAATGCAGCTTTGCATCTGCAAAATCGCGATTAAATTGATAAATATTGGCCCGCCGCTGATGTTCCCCCTCGGCTAGGTCGGGAGCTTTTTTACCGAAATTCTCCACTCCGCCATCCAACAGATCTAGCCCTTTAGCCGCCGTCTGAGCGACATCGTCAGGCTGCGTGGGATTTGGCGTTTTGTTTATGAGGCTCGTAAAAACATCTCGAGCAGCATCCGCTTTTCCAGATCTCAGATAAGCCTCGGCAAGCAGAGCCTGATCTTCGCGCCAATAAGAATTTGCTGCGGCTTTTGGCAAAACATTGTCTGGGCCGACAAAAGACACAGTCGTTAATATCCGTATCGCCTCCCCATAATTTCCACTCTCGATACTGTTTCGTGCAATGCGCCCATTGACCGACGCAGCGATCAAGCTGTCAGGATAAAACAGCAAGATTCGCTGTAAATAAATACGTTCGAGCATCAGATTGCCGGTCGAGCGTGCGATCTGCGACATCCGCCGCAGAGCGTATACACTCAAAATAGAGTCGCGGCTGACGACGGATTGATAATTCGACATCGCAACAGCGAGTTGTCCATCAGATTCGGCGATTCGACCTAGCAAGTAATCGTAATTATTCGCAATAAATGTTTTAGGGTCGTTTGTTTTGAGAGTTTGGAGTTCGTTCAATGCCGCCGTATAGTCTCGCGAGTTTTCCAATTCAAGCGTCCGGCGGTGAAAGTCCGTAACGTTTTGCGGTATTGCGGCAATAAACAAAACCGCAATTATTATCAACACTCCGATCGGACGTTTCATTACCCGGATTTTAGCAAAGTTTTCTGCTTTACTGTAAAATCACCTCAATGCGATTATGACTGCAAGAATTTTGAGCGGAAAAACCATCGCTGATGCGATAAAAAGTGAGACCGAAGCTGAGGTCAAGGCACTCGTTCTGAATCACGGATTTAAGCCGTGCCTAACTGTCGTTCGTGTAGGTGCTGACCCTGCATCAGAGATTTACGTAAACAGCAAAGTTAAGACCGCTGGCGAGCTCGGAATTACCTCACAACATCATCATTTGTCCGCCGAGACGAGCCACGAAGACGTTCTTGCGTTAGTCAACGAACTAAATGCAGACAGCGATGTTGATGGCATTCTCGTCCAACTCCCGCTGCCAAAACATATCAACGAACGTGAGATACTTGAGGCGATCGACCCAGCAAAAGACGTTGACGGTTTTCATCCTGTAAATGCCGGTAAATTGTCGCTAGGTTACGCATCGCTCGTACCCTGTACACCGGCGGGTGTGGTTGAGATATTAAAACGCTCAGACATTGAGATCGCCGGAAAACATGCTGTCATCGTCGGCCGCAGCAACATCGTCGGCAAACCGCTCGCGATGCTCTTGCTCCAGGAAAATGCAACGGTGACGATCTGTCATTCGCGGACCGTAAACTTGGCTGAGATCACTCAGCAAGCCGATATTTTAGTCGCTGCGATAGGCCGTGCAGGATTTATCAGCGGTGAACATATCCGCGAAGGAACGACCGTTATCGACGTCGGGATCAATCGCGTGACCGATGCCGAAGCGGTAAAAGGTTTTTTCGAAGGCGAGGATTTGGTAAAACGCCTTAACACCATCGAAACACGCGGCGGAACGTTAGTTGGGGATGTAAATCCAAAAGATGCAATGGCAAAAGCCGCTAATTTCACTCCCGTGCCCGGTGGCGTTGGCTTACTGACCGTTGCAATGCTGATGAAAAACACCGTCACCGTCGCAAGGTCCAGAAGAAGAATTTAACGCCAAGACGCGAAGGCGCAAAGACGCTAATAGAAAACACTTTGCGACTTTGCTTCTTGGCGACTTTGCGTTAAAAGATCCTAATTGAAACTTATGAACTTTGAAGAATACCAATCCGAAGCGAGCAAAACTGCTCTGTACCCTAGACGCCTCAGCAATCTCGAATATCCGACGCTTGGGCTCGCCGGCGAGGCGGGCGAGGTTGCCAATATCGTTAAAAAGATCCAACGCGATCACGCGGGCGTTATTACAGACGAGACACGCGGCAAGCTACTCGATGAACTCGGCGACGTGCTCTGGTATATCTCCGCGTGTGCTGACGAGCTCGGGCTAACGCTCACTGAGGTCGCTGCATATAACGTAGATAAGCTAATGAAACGTCACGGACGATAATGTTAAAAGTCGGGCTAACGGGATCTATCGCGGTCGGCAAATCTTTCGTTTGCGAGTGTCTTCGTGAATTGGGTTGCCACGTTCTCGATGCTGACATAACATCTCGCGAAGTCGTCGCCAAAGGAACTGACGGATTAGCTGAGATCGTGCGGCATTTTAGCAAAGATGTGGTGCAAGCCGATGGTGAACTTGACCGCAAAAAGATGGGCAGCATTGTCTTTGCCAACGCAGAGAAACGCGAGTTGCTCAATTCGATCGTCCATCCACGTGTCATCGAGTCACAAGATAAATGGATCCGTGATGTCGAGTCGGCAGATCCTGACGGGATCGCGATCATCGATGCAGCGTTGATGATCGAGTCCGGAGGTTACAGACGGTTTAACAAAATCATTGTCGTGTGGTGCGAACCTGCGATACAATTGAGGCGGTTAATGGAACGTGAAAATTTGAGCGAAGATGCAGCTAAAATGCGTATCTCAGCTCAAATGACGCAGGACGAGAAAAAGCGTTTTGCCGACTATTTGATCGACGCCTCCTCAGGATTTGATGACACGAGAAGACAGGTCAAAAGTCTCGTCAGCCAATTGCGAAATGCTTCGCCATAACGAATGCGAATATTACAAAAAAAGCTGGGTCTCCCGACAAGACAGATAGTGATTTTTTTTGTGTTGGCCGCCGCATTTTCCACGCTCTCCTGCACTCAGATCCAACAACCTGCAACCGAACCGTTTTTTGCTGCAACTAAGCCGCCGCCGAAACAGGAATTTCGCTGGAGCAATGGTAAAACGCCGAAAAGTTTTGATCCGGCACGAGCTGCGGCCGCACCGGAAACCGATATTGTCCACGCGGTTTTCGAAGGCCTGACCGAGATCAATACCAAAACTCTCGATGCCGTTCCTGCCGCAGCGGAAAAATGGTCCTCATCCGAAGACCTGCGTGTATGGACGTTTCAACTGCGAAAAGACAGTCGCTGGTCAAACGGTAAGCGTGTAACGGCTAGCGATTTTGTGACTTCGTGGAAGCGGTTTTTAACGCTAGGCGACAAAACTGCACATCGCGATCTGATACAAAATATTGTCGGATTTAAGATAGAAAAGACAGGCACTATTGCACCGCAGATCGACGCGATAGATTTTCAACACAGCCTTATCAAAGCCTCGGAATCGGCATTGCAAAGCCTACAGGCTAATTCGAATGCCGCCGCAAAACCGCAAGAGCAACATCCTACCGCTCCGTCGGTTGATCCAAATGCGAAACACAACGAAACCAAACCGGGCGAACCGATTCCCGAGAAAAAGATCGGCGTCGAAGCGGTCAATGACCTCACTCTAAAAGTTACTCTCGAGCTGCCCGACAAAGACTTTCCAAAACTCGTCGCTAATCCGATCTTTCTGCCGATCTATGGTGACGGCACAGAATTTGAGACCGATCCGCTAGACACCGATGTCATTACTAATGGAGCATTTACCGTCTCGGACGTTGGTAAAGACGGCGTTGCAATCGATCGCTCCGACACATATTGGAACAAGTCCGCAGTTAATCTTGAGCA
>JBKJRA010000232.1:0-9842 GCA_046594975.1 Pyrinomonadaceae bacterium
CCTCGATGGTCAATATTGAGACTATGATCGGCAACCTTGCCGTTAGCAATATTCGCAGCGGCCTTGTGCGGGCTCATATTTCCAGTGAGGGGACGATCACGCTTACCAACATAGAATCGGCTATGGTGTCTGCCGAAAATGTTATTGGCGATATATTCTTTGACGGTACTATCGAATCGGGCGGCAGTTACCGGTTTTCTTCGATGAGCGGCAATATCAATCTTCGCATTCCGTTCAGTTCTTCATTTAAACTAGTCGCCACTGCACCCTCGACCAGAAATATCTCACTCGGTCAGTTTGCCAACGCTAGTATGAATTTTCTCGGTGATGGCCGCCGCGTGGTCGGACGCTTTGGCGACGGAGCCGCAACTCTTACAGTTACCAACCAAAAAGGCCCGATAAAATTTATCGCACGATAATTGACTGCCGATTTTTATTGACCCAACAACCTGCGAAGTCGTAAGATAATTGCGTCCGCTCTCCTTTTCCGCAATAAGAAAATGAACAGAATAAATGGTTTCTTTCTTGTAGTTTTAGTTGTTGTATTTACCGCATCCGTTTTTGCACAAATACCTCAATTAGTGTCGCGAACGACGACCAAGACCGACAGGTTCGATTTTGGCTCGGGCGGAACGGTCGCGGTCACTGGTGCGCCGGCCGGGTCGGTAAAAATAGTTGGTTGGCAAAAAAATGAGATCGAGATAACGGCTGAGATCACTATTCAGGCTCCGACCGAGGCTGGTCTAAACAAACTTGCTGAGGTTACGGGTTTTGCGACGGACGAGACAGTCGGAAGGACAGGCATTCTCAGCCTGGGCACAAACGACAAAAAATCTCTTAAAAAGTCCGGGAAAAAGATTCCAAAAGATCTGTTAGGCCTGCCATTTACTATCAATTATGTGATCAGTGTTCCGCACTACACAGATCTCGAGATCGATGGCGGCAAAGGTGACCTGTGGGTCGAAAATGTCGAGGGTTCAATGCGGATCAACTTTATCGAGACCAATGCCAAGATCGAGATCATCGGCGGCATCACCATCGCGACTATCGGCAAAGGCACCGTCGATCTGGGCTTAGGCACCCGCGGTTGGCGTGCCCGCTCCGCTAATATTCAGCTCGGGACCGGTGATATGACCGTCCGTTTGCCCCCAAATTTGAATGGCGAGATCGACGCTACAGTTCTGAGAACCGGCAAGATAGAAAACACATTTCCTGATCTGAAACCACGCGACCGCAAAATACCTTTTACTGATACGTCGATACTTGCAAAAGTTGGGGCTGGCGGAGTCTCGCTCAAATTCAGCGTCGGTGACGGCACGCTAAAGATGAGTAAACTCATGATGCCGTTTTGACCGCACACCGATTCGAATTTTGTATTTGTTAGGTGATAGACTGTCTAGGTTTACCACCTTTTTTATGACTATTAAATCCGATGTTTGGCTAAGAAAAATGGCTGAAGAAGAGGGAATGATCTCGCCTTTTTTGGCAGGGCTTGTTCGTGAAGTTGACGGCAAACGCATCATTTCAGCAGGTTGCTCGAGTTATGGTTACGATATGCGTTTGGCAGATGATGGCTTTCGCATCTTTTCGTCCGTGCATGGCCAGGAGATCGACCCTAAACGCTTTGACGAGCAGTCGTCGCTGATAGAACCGCAGGTTCATACCGCCGATGACGGGGCGAAATATTACCTTTTACCTCCACATCACTATGGGCTTGGCGTGACAGTCGAAACATTTAAAATGCCGCGAAATGTGACGGGCGTCGCGCTCGGCAAATCGACTTACGCCCGCGCAGGATTGCTCGTAAACACAACTCCGCTCGAAGCCGGTTGGACAGGCCGTCTGGTCGTTGAGATCGCAAATCTTGCCAATCTGCCGCTTCGGGTTTACGTTAACGAAGGCATTGGCCAAATACTGTTTTTTGAATCCGACGAAGACTGCGACGTCTCATACGCCGACCGTGGCGGCAAATATCAGGGCCAGTCGGGACTTACTTTTGCGAAAGTTTAGATGATAAAAACAGAAAATTACATCGGTGGTGAGTTGGTCGAGCCCGCGTCGGGCAAGTACCTGGATAATTTTGATCCTTCGACGGGGGAGGTCTATTCGCTGATCGCGGATTCGGATGACCGTGATGTGCATATTGCGAGTGAGGCTGCCAAAGCTGCATTTCCCGCTTGGGCGGCGATGTCGGTGGAGGGCAGGCACGATATTTTGATGCGGCTTGTTGCCTTGATCGAACGCGATCTGGAGCCGCTTGCTCTTGCTGAGTCGATAGATCAGGGCAAGCCTCTTTCGCTTGCCAGGACAGTCGATATTCCGAGAGCCGCGGCGAATTTCAAGTTTTACGCGACCGCCGCTATGCACACTCATAACGAGTCGCACGAAAATGTCGCCCAGGGTGCTATCAACTACACTTTGCGGCAACCGCTAGGCGTTGTGGGCTGTATCTCACCGTGGAATCTGCCGTTGTATCTATTTACATGGAAGATCGCTCCGGCAATTGCAGCAGGGTGCACGGTCGTTGCCAAACCATCCGAAGTAACGCCGATGACGGCTTACTTGCTTTCGAAACTTTGCATCGAGGCAGGTCTGCCCGCAGGTGTTTTAAACATCGTCCACGGTCTGGGCTCAAAAGTTGGCTCTGCAATTGTTGCACACAAGGATATTAAAGCGATCTCATTTACAGGCGGCACTAAAACCGGCGAGGAAATTGCACGTGTCGCGGCCCCGATGTTCAAAAAACTCTCTCTCGAGCTCGGCGGCAAAAATCCGAACATCATCTTTGCCGACTGCAACTATGAAGAAATGCTGGCAACCACGATCCGATCTTCGTTCTCCAATCAAGGCGAGATATGTCTGTGCGGTTCGCGGATATTTGTCGAGCGACCGCTTTATGACAAATTCAAATCTGATTTTGTTTCTCGGGCCTCGGCATTAAAGGTCGGTGATCCGCTTGATGCTGACACAAATGTCGGTGCGATCGTCTCTAAGACGCATTTTGAAAAGATAATGTCGTATATCGAACTCGCGAAAACCGAAGGCGGAACGATCCTCGCCGGAGGGTCAGAACCGGTAGCGGTAGCGACCGGGTCTCGTTGTGCAAACGGATACTTTATCGAACCGACCATTATCGAGGGGCTCGATTACGATTGCCGGACAAATCAGGAAGAGATATTCGGCCCGGTCGTGACCATTATGCCGTTCGACACCGAAGACGAAGTTTTGGGCTACGCCAACAGCGTCCGATACGGCCTGTCGGCAAGTGTCTGGACAGAAAACCTTTCGCGTGCCCACCGCGTAGCATCACGGCTGGAGTCAGGCTTTGTCTGGGTCAACACATGGATGCTCCGCGACCTCCGCACGCTGTTCGGCGGCTACAAAGACAGCGGCATCGGCCGCGAGGGCGGCTTTGAGACGCTAAGATTTTTTACGGAAGAGAAAAATGTTTGTATCAAATTATAGGTAGATGGTTATGAAATTATTTTGCACATTATTGTTGTCATTGGTTCTGTTTTCCGTCGTTCCGGCGCAGCAAAAGCCGCCTGTCGAATCGGCGATGTCCCGCTTTTTGCGGTATGCAAAGATCGACACGCAGTCGGCTGAGGATAAAGATACTGTGCCCTCGACCAAGAAGCAGTTCGATCTTGCACGTTTGTTGGAGAAAGAGCTGACCACTATTGGTGCCAAGGATGTGCGGGTGAGCGAATTTGGTATCGTTTACGCGATGATTCCGGGCAATCTGACGGACAATTCTAAGGTGCCGACGGTCGGGTTTATCGCTCACATGGACACGTCGCCGCAGGTTTCGGGGGCTAATGTTAATGTGAACATCGTTAAGAATTATCAGGGCGGAGATATTGTTTTGCCCAACGATAAAACACAGATCATCACTGTCGCCCAAAACCCCGATCTTAAAAATCTAATAGGCGACGATATTATCACGGCGGACGGAACAACATTGCTAGGGTCGGACGACAAGTCCGGCATCGCCGAATTGATGACGATGATCGACACGCTTATGCAAAATCCGTCGATCAAACACGGCAACATCGCCATCGCGTTTACGCCCGACGAAGAGGTCGGCGGCGGCATCGACAAATTTGATATCGAAAAATGGGGCGCAAAGTTTGCATATACGGTCGATGGCGAGCAGCTTGGCGACATCTCAAATGAAACTTGGTCCGCACGTACGGCGACTGTCACATTTCGCGGCAAATCGACTCATCCGGGCACGGCAAAAGGCATTATGATCAACTCTGCCTACGCAGCGGGCGATTTTCTAGGACGTTTTCCGCCCAATATACTGCCTGAGACGACTGAGGGCCGCGTCGGGTTTGTTCACCCATATTCGGCAAATATGACCGAAGAAACCTCGACCATCAAGATCCTTGTCCGTGATTTCGACCTCAGCGGGATCGCCTCTAAAGAAGAGATGCTCAAGCAGATGGCCGCATCCACGCAGCTAAAATTTCCAAATGTGAAGGTCGAATACGATAGCAAACTCGGCTATCTGAATATGAAAGAGGTGCTAAAGGGCTATCCGCAATTGACTGATTACGCGATCGAAGCGGCAAAACGTGCGGGAGTTCCATCGGAGCTGCGCCCGATTCGCGGGGGAACCGACGGTTCGAATCTAACAGCTCGCGGGTTGCCGACGCCAAACCTATTCACCGGCGGGCATAATTTCCACGGAAAATTGGAGTTCAATTCGCGAAAAGGCCTTGAGAAATCGACTGAGACACTCGTTAATCTCGTTCAGATCTGGGTCGAGAACTCTAAATAATATTGTGATCTACGGTTAATCACGCCTTTCATATGCGCGTTCACGGAGTTCACGGCGTTCACGCGTGAACACGAACAAAAAAGCTGTCTGGTAACCTAAGTTATCAGACAGCAACCGTATCCTTTACTTCTTCCCTATTTATAAAGATCAGGGAATTTCTGTTTCAGGGCAGCGACTTTTGGTTTATCATTGACGACGATATAGGGTTCGTCCGGATGATTGACGAGATAGTCCTGGTGATAAGCCTCGGCTGCGTAAAAAGCTTTGAGCGGTGTCACTTCAGTTACGAGAGGCTTGGCAAACGCTTTTGAAACATTTATAGCCTTTATGTAATCGAGCGCTAGTTTCCGTTGATCTTCGTCCGCATAGAATATTGCCGAACGGTATTGTGTGCCGTGATCGGGGCCTTGATAGTTAAGCTGTGTGGGGTCGTGTGCGACCGAAAAGAATACCGACAAAAGCTGTGTGTAAGTGACTTTGGCCGGGTCAAATGTGACCTTGACGGATTCGGCGTGGCCTGTGTCGCCATCACTCACTTGGTCGTAAGTCGCGGTTTTTGCCTCGCCGCCTGAATAGCCGGATTTGACGTCAGTCACGCCTTTGACGTGCTCAAAAACAGCCTCGACACCCCAAAAACAACCGCCCGAAAATACCGCAGTCTGTGTTTCTTTAGACTCCGTTACATTCGGGTCGCTTGCCGGAGCAAGGTCACGCACATCGGTGCTTTTGGTCGAGCTGCTGGCGACGCTGCACGCCAACGCGGTTATGAAAACTGTTGCTGCTAATACTGATTTTATAAAGATCGACATATATTTATATTATTTCATTCGTTCGATGATGCCAACGAAATTACTCTACTAGACAAATTCCGGAACGGCACAATTTATTCCAAAATTGTATTCGAATCGGCTGGATTATTAGATGCACCGCGGCCATCGACGGCTCTAATTTGATATTATTGGGTTACATCATATGAACGACGGCACAATCGATTCGCCAAGAGCCCCGGAACCCGTAGGACTTTACCCACACGCACGCCGTGTGGGTAAATTGTTGTTTCTGTCCGGTGTCGGGCCGAGGGAAAGGGGAGCAAAAGCGATCCCGGGCGCAGAGCTAAATAATGCGGGCGAGATCATCTCATATGATATTGAAACGCAGTGCAGGTCGGTGTTTCAGAATGTGCGGTATATTCTCGAAGACGCCGGTTCGTCGTGGGCGAATATCGTTGACGTGACCGTTTTTCTGACGAATATGAAAGACGATTTCGGAGTGTATAATCGGGTTTACGCCGAGTATTTTGCAGACAATCAGCCGTGTAGAACGACAGTAGAAATAAGTTCGTTGCCGACGCCGATTGCGATAGAATTGAAGGTGATAGCGACGATAGATTAGAAACACACGCAGAAGTTAAGACACGCAGGCTGGCAACCTGCGTTCCGACAAGGGGAAATAAATGATACAAACAAAGGGTTTTGCAACACATGATTCAGACGCCAAATTTGGGCCGTTTGATTTTGAACGCCGTGATGTCGGGCCGAACGACATTTTAATCGATATAGCGTACGCGGGTATTTGTCACTCGGATATTCACCAGGCAAAGGCCGAATGGGAGCCGACGGTACCATCCATTTATCCTATGGTGCCGGGGCATGAGATAGTCGGTAGGGTTTCGCAGGTTGGCAATGCGGTCGCCAAATTCAGCGTCGGCGACATTGCGGGAATTGGCTGTTTTGTCGATTCGTGCCGCGAATGCCAGCCGTGCTCGATTGGTGAAGAGCAGTTCTGCGTTAAGGGAAATTCCGCGACGTACAACGGGACCGAGATGGACCGGAAAACGGTGACCTACGGCGGATATTCCAAACAGTATGTGATCGACGAAAAATATGCTTTGAAGGTAGCCGCGACGGGTGACCTTTCGGGGATTGCACCGCTGTTGTGTGCGGGCATCACGACATACTCGCCGCTAAAACGGTGGGGTGCCGGACCTGGCAAAAAGGTCGCGGTCGCGGGACTCGGCGGGCTTGGGCACATGGGAGTTAAGATTGCGGCGGCGATGGGAGCCGAAGTGACCGTTCTCAGCACTTCGGCGGTAAAAGAAGCTGATGCTCACAGGCTGGGTGCGACCGGGTTTGTGAATACAAAGGACGCAGATGCTGTGAAGGCGGTTGCGGGCAAGTTCGACATACTGCTCGATACGATCTCGGCAAGTCATGATTACAACTCGTATCTGAAAATGGTCGCCCTCAATGGCGTCATGGTTGTGGTCGGCGTCCCGACCGAGCCGTCGCCGCTCGGTGCGTTCTCGCTTATCGGCGGAAATAAGGCGATCGCCGGTTCAAACATCGGCGGCATTCCGGAAACGCAGGAAATGCTCGATTTCTGCGCCGAACATAACGTCGTCTCCGACGTCGAGATCATCACGCCTGATCGCATCGAAGAGGCCTATGACCGCACCGTCAAGGCCGACGTTCGCTATCGGTTTGTAATTGATATGAAGAATGCATGAGATACGTCGCTCTACTGCGCGGCATTAATGTCGGCGGCAACAACATGATCAAGATGGAAAGGCTCTGCGAAACTGTCGCGGGGCTAAATTTTGAGAATGTTAAGTCCTATATCAATAGCGGGAATATCATTTTCGAGACGGGAAAGGCGGATGAGAAATATCTGGCGGACAAAATACATGATGCGATACTCCAGGATTTCGGATTCGATATTTCTGTAATGGTGCGGTCAATGGCCGAGATCGAACAGATCATAGCTAAAAATCCCTTTGAGGGGCAGTTTGAGAACCACAAGTTTTTCCATGTTTTTTTTCTCAACGAAAAGCTTACCGCCGAGCAGGAAGCCTTGCTTTTCGCTCAGGCAAGCGATAGTGAGCAGTTTGCCGTGATAGACCGGCACATACTTTGTCTGTTGAAAATTAGTATTCTGGACAGCGCTGTCGGCAAAGGCTTTATCGACAAAAAGCTAAAGATAGCCACTACCGCGAGAAACTGGCGGACCGTTAAAAAGATCGCAGAAATGTGAAAGGTAGATGCGACATAAAGCGACCCCCGAACTATTGGCCGGAATCCAATTCTTTCAATAGCTCTATCAGTTCTTTAAGGGTTGGCCGGTAAGTGAGGACGAACCCGATCTCGGTCGCGACGATGGAGATGATCTCAAAAATTACCAACGACTTAACAAGTGAAAACGTCCAATACCAAACCTTGATCGACGGCGGATCAAAACTACCGAACGCGTAAAAGATCGCGGGTACAGAAAGAGGCATTACCGCGTACATCAATATTCGGGTGCGCAGGAAGTAACCCTCCATCATCGCTATTTTCAGGTTCAACGACCGCTTCAAGTCAGTGGAGATCAATTCCGTGTTGTCCGGATTGTAGAATTTGCGGAGGTCGCGGACATACCAGATAACGACCGCGACGCAAAAGACCGATAGGGCGATCAGTTTCGGATTATAGAAGGCGAGTCCCACAAGTATCCCGGCGGCTCCGACCTGGACCCACATATCCATCATTGCTTTTTTTCGTAATTTGTTTCGCCATGCATCCACATGTTTCTTTAAAGATCCAAAGTCGATTTCGGGAGCGGCTTGGTCGTTTTTCCACATCTGCTTTAATTCATTTTCGTTCATGTAAAATTTTCTCCATTAGGTGTTTTTTCGATCGATTAAGGCGCGTCGCGACATTCGTTTTGCTAATGCCGAGAATTTGCGCCGTTTCGTCATAAGATTTCTCGTCGAGATATAGACTCACGATCGCGCGGTCGATCGGCTTTAGTTCGCGGATCGCTAAGTAAATCTTTCGAAGCTGTTCGTCTTTGTCGGTGTCGGGCGTTGGGTGAATAAATATCTTGCCGTCGAGCGTTTCAAAGCGTTTATTATGGCGGCCGATCTTCGAACGAAAGCTCAGGGCGGTATTGATACAGACCTGATAAATCCAAGTGGAGATTTTCGCCTCACCCCGAAAGTTCTTCATCGACAGCCAGATTTGGACGACCATTTCCTGAAACAGCTCGCCGTATTCGTCGGCGTTGTAGGTATAAACGCGGCAAAGCTTATGCAGCACCCCGGCGTTTTCGTTGATCGTTTGCTCAAATTCCGAGTCCATCGTTTAATTAGTTTCGTTGTGCGAAAGAAAATCACAAAAGGGGCCATTATATTTTGCGGTTTAGGCAAAGTGTGATTTTTGGTGAGGCCGACCACACTAATACAACAGTTGCGAAAAAAATCCGCATCAATTTAGTTTCAGGATCAAAAATGAAAAAGATCTTATCACTGTTATTCATCTTTACGTTTCTCGCCATTTCAAGCATTCAGGCACAATCTGCCAAAACGGCGCCATCGTGGCTTTACTCTACAAGATTACAGGGAAAGGTTTGAAAAAACCCTCGTATCTATTTGGCACGATTCATCTTATCTGCAAAAAGGATATGTTTTCGCCGGAGAAACTCAAAAATATTACTGATCAGACCGAACGGATTTTGCTTGAAACTGATTTTCTCGACCCCGCCGCGATGAAAAGTGCACAATTGGCCGCGATCATGGCGGACGGCAAGACGATGAAAGACTATTTGACGCCTGAGGAATACGCGAAGGTTGACGAATTGTTTAAAACTTATATGGGTTACTCGTTCGACAATTTGAAAGCATTCAAACCGATGTTTGCAACCGCAGCCGTTCTGAGCAGTCCTAAAATTCTCGGTTGTCAGCCGCCGGTTATTTATGACAATTATTTTGCCCAAATGACCAAGGTGCGGAAAATACCGATCATCGGCCTCGAGAGCATGGACGTTCAGATGGCGGTTGTCGATTCGGTTCCGCTGGACCAACAAATTACAGAATTGAAAGAAACGGCAGCCGATCCTGAAAAGTTTATCGCCGAATTTAAGCGATTGTCTCAGACCTATCTATCTCAAAATTCGGACAAAATGTACGGTTTGGTCGTGGCCGAAATGAAAAAGGCGCGGTATTCGCAGGCCATAATGTTGGATAATAGAAACATAAATTGGATTCCCGTTATCGAGAAAAATATCGCTACCAAACCGTCAT
>JBKJRA010000319.1:0-5719 GCA_046594975.1 Pyrinomonadaceae bacterium
ACAAAAACGACATCCGCAAATTTGAGGAGATCGGCACGCATTCGGCGGCGATGCGGCTGGCGATCGGCGAGGCCATTTTGTTTCACAACGCCATCGGGGGCAAACGGAAAGAGGAACGTCTGCGTTACCTCTCGCGTTATTGGATGAACAAGTTAAAAGACGTTCCGAAAGTCGGATTTAATACTTCGTTCGACCCAAAACAGTCTTGTGCGATCTCCAATTTTAAGATCGACGGCATCGATCCCAATTCGATCGGCAGTCATCTGATGTCAAAGCACATGATAATCACAACGCCGATCGTTCACGACGAATTTACCGGCGTCCGCATCACGCCAAACGTTTACACGACTCTGTGGGAACTCGACCGTTTTTGCGATGCGGTGGAAAATCTCGCCCGAAAGGGGATTCCGAAAGCTTAGCGTTCACAGACGGATCTTTATCGTTTAATGTCGAAAACTATTCTTATAACAGGCGGAGCGGGTTTTGTCGGTTCGTCGCTGGGTATCCGGCTTAAGAGACATTACCCCGAATATCAGGTCATCGCTCTCGACAATTTAAAACGCCGCGGCTCCGAACTCAACCTAGCACGACTTCACAAAGCAGGAGTCAGTTTTGTCCACGGCGACATCCGCAATTACGAAGATTTTGGATCTCTCCCAAAGGTAGACGCAATTATCGAGGCATCTGCCGAACCTTCGGTTTTGGCCGGAGTTAACGGAGATCCTGATTATGTCATCAATACTAATCTTCTTGGGACCACTAACTGCTTAAAATTTGCCCGTAAAAATAGTGCGGACTTCATCTTCCTTTCGACCAGCCGCATTTATCCGATAGCAAAACTCGAAGAGATCGCGTTTGAAGAAAAAGATACGCGTTTTGCCATATCGGCGGAGCAAACTGTCCACGGTGTTTCACAGCTAGGCATTAGCGAAGACTTTCCGCTCGGCGGCAGCCGCTCATTTTACGGAACGACTAAGCTGTGTTCTGAGCTGCTTATAGAAGAATATAACCAGTTTTACAACCTCCGAACGGTCATCGACCGATGCGGCGTTTTGACGGGCCCGTGGCAGATGGGAAAGGCCGATCAGGGTGTCGTCGTGCTATGGATGGCGAGGCATTTTTGGCAGCAACCGCTCCAATATATCGGCTACGGCGGCGATGGCAAACAGATCCGGGATATTTTGCACGTCGATGACCTTTACCGTCTGATCGACTACCAGCTTCATAATTTCGATGAAATGAACGGACGGACATTCAATGCAGGAGGCGGACCGGAAACCAGCGTCTCGCTGCTCGAATTAACTGCGATCTGCGAAAAACTTACAAAGAACAAGGTTGAGATACGCGCCGTTGAGCAAAATCGTGCAGCCGATATTCGCATTTACGTAACCGATAATTCAAAGGTGACTGCGGCAACTGGCTGGAAGCCTGAAATTACCGTCGGACAAATACTTGAAGACGTTTACTTGTGGCTAAAGGAAAATGAGAACTCCTTAAAGCACATACTGCAATAACCAATGAAAATATGCATCATTACAGGCTCAGGCGGGTTGATCGGGTCCGAGGCAGTTGATTTTTTTGCCTCTAAGTTTGACCTCATCGTCGGCATCGACAACGACATGCGGCGGTATTTTTTTGGGGAAGGAGCGTCAACGGACTGGAACATAAAACGACTGCAGGAAACCTATACGAACTATAAGCACTGCGATATAGATATTCGCAACGAAGCAGGACTCGACAGCATTTTTCGCGAATACGGCAAGGACATTTTGTTGGTGCTCCACACTGCAGCACAACCCTCTCATGATTGGGCCGCTAAAGAGCCGAAAACGGATTTCACAGTCAATGCCAACGGCACGCTGAATATGTTGGAATGCACTCGTCTGCATTGTCCAGATGCCGTGTTTATCTTCACATCGACAAACAAAGTTTACGGCGATACGCCAAATTCGCTTCCGCTCGTCGAGATGGAAACCCGCTGGGAGATCGACGAGAACCATCCGTACTTTGTCGGCATCGACGAAAACATGAGCATCGATAACACGACGCATTCGGTCTTTGGAGCCTCAAAGGTTGCGGCCGACGTTATGGTGCAGGAATATGGACGATATTTTGGCATGAAAACTGCGACGTTTCGGGGCGGGTGTTTGACAGGGCCACGCCATTCAGGTGCTCAGCTACACGGGTTTTTGTCCTATCTGATGAAATGCTCGATCACCGGCGATCCTTACACGATCTTTGGCTATAAAGGTAAGCAGGTTCGCGACAACATCCACTCTTTTGATCTCGTAAATATGCTGTGGCATTTTTATCAGCAGCCCCGCAGTGGTGAGGTTTACAATGCCGGCGGCTCTCGATTTGCCAATTGCTCGATGCTTGAGGCGATCACGATCTGCGAGGAGATCACCGGAAATAAGATGAACTACACATACTCCGACACTAACCGTATCGGTGACCATATCTGGTATATAAGCGACGTTTCCAAATTCAAACAGCATTATCCGGGGTGGAATTTTACCGTCGATCTCAAAGCTACACTCGCACAGATATTTGAGGGGCTGAGAGCCAAATGAAATTGCCCACTTTCGAAGGCAAAAAATGGTTCTACTCGGCATTGACTATTTGCTGCGGGCTATATTTGGCTCAGTTTATCTGCCTGCTAAAATACGCGGTCAATATTCCCTATTGGGACGAATGGGAAGCGATAAATCGGGGCGGTGTGTTGGCCGAGCCGAGTTTTGAACACCTCTTGGCTCAGCATAACGAGCACCGTATCGTCACTACGAAACTTCTCAGTTTAGCTCTCTATTACCTTGACGGCTGGAACCTGATAACCCATCAGGTCGCCAATTTTTTGATCTACGGCATTTTGGTCGCAAGCATTGCTTATATCGTCAAAAAAAGCACGCCTGAACTTTCTGCGTTAACGCTAATGTGTTTCGTCGTGTTTATGCTCTCTTGCGTGAGCATCGAAAATCATTTCTGGGGATTTCAGTCGCAGTTTCACTTCGCGCTTTTGTTCTCATTTTTGAGCGTCTGGTTTCTGTTTAGCGAGAACCAAGGCTGGCTAAAGACTCTGTTAGGCACTACATTTTCGCTGCTAGCGATCTATTCATTTTCGTCGGGGCTGGTCGCAAGTCTAGTGATCATTGCATGTTACGGCTTATTCAAAGCAATACGTATCTATAGATCTACGGAGAGACTACGCGAGGTTGTACAGTTGTCGGCAGTTCTGCTCATCATAAGCGGAGCGATATATTACTACTTTGTTGGCTACGCCAAACCGGAGCTACACCCTGTCTTTACATTTCCATATCAAAAACTATTTTGGACATATTTGACCAATTTATTATCCGGCGGATTTGGCTTTAAGATAGATAATATCGCCCCGGGAACATTTGTTTTCTTTTTTGTTCTGGTCCCGATAATTGGCTTAATAAAAAAATACGGCTCCAAATTGACACCTGGAAACTGGGTGATAATAGTCTCGACGCTGGCTATATTTGCGGCGCTGAGTTCGATCACGATGGGGCGGGCCGGATTTGGCAAGGGCCACTCTAAGGCATCGCGCTACAGCGAGATCGTCATAATGTTGATACCGTTGAGCATCGCTTTGTGGAGTGTTTTCCTAGTCGAGCAAGAGAAATGGAAATCTCGGCTGTTGTTTGGATTTTGGTGCTTTTGCTTCATCGGGTTGATAGGCTATTGGAATTTTCCGGGTGCTTACCAGACCGTCTCAGCCGAACGTCAGGAGGCTCGCAATTGCGTGCAAAACTACTTTCAAAACGGGGGTGCGGCCGATTGTCCGGGAGCGTACCCCAGACCGATCGCTGACCGTCTGGATTTTATAAAAGACCAGTCGTTGTCATTTGTTAATGAACTGAAAAAACGGCCTAACGCAGACCAAAAATGAGATTAAGTGTTGTAATACCAGCCCATAACGAAGAGGGGAGCATAATTGAGTCAATTACGAGCCTCTACGAATCTCTCGATGCGGCAGGTGTGGATCACGAGATCGTTGTCATAAATGATAATTCGCACGACGAAACTGAAAATATCCTAAAGAGTTTACAAGACAAGATCGCCACTCTTGTTTATTATAATAATGCCGCCGACCAGCCTGGTTTTGGCAACGCGATTCGTGTCGGGCTGTCCCGATTCAAAGGAGATTGTGTTGCAATTATGATGGCCGACCTCTCGGACTCGCCAGAGGATCTTGTTGCTTTCTACCGCAAGCTTGGCGAAGGCTATGATTGTGTTTTTGGCGACAGGTGGGGAAAAGACGGACGAGTGATAAATTACCCTGCGACAAAGAAATTTCTCAATCGTCTGGCAAATAATGTGGTGAAGATAATGTTTGGACTAAAATATGGCGACTGCACAAACGCATTCAAATTGTATAAGCGGGAAACCCTCGATGGGCTAAAGCCATTCCTATCACCCCATTTTAATTTGACGTTAGAGCTGCCGTTAAAGGCCATCGTGCGTGGATATTCTTATGCCGTGGTTCCAAACAGCTGGGAAAACCGCAAAACTGGTGTATCAAAATTAAAGATCAATGAGATGGGCAGCCGGTATTTTTTTATCTTGTTATATTGTTTGATCGAAAAATATTTTTCGCGCGGTGATTTTAAGAAAAAAGAAGACTAGCGGTTATAATCATAAAATGAGTATTACTAAAGTTACACAACACCCGACCCAAAACGAGGGATTGATCTTTGAACGGTCGCAGACCGGGCGCGTGGGTTATTGTCTGCCAAAACTGGACGTTGACGAAACAAATATCGACGACCTCATGCCTGCGAATTTGCGTCGTGATGATGATCTCGACGGCGTTCCCGAAGTGTCAGAGGTCGATGTCGTGCGTCATTTTACTCGGATATCGACTTGGAACTATTCGATCGATCTCGGCATGTATCCGCCGGGTTCGTGCACGATGAAATATAATTCGCGGCGTAATGAAAAGATCGCTCGAATCGGTGGTTTTGCGGGGTTGCACCCGCTCGCACCTGCCGAAGAGACGCAGGGAGCACTCGAACTTATCTATCGTCTGCAAGAAGACCTGTGCGAGATCACCGGGCTTGCCGGCATTTCTCTGCAACCCGCTGCTGGTGCTCAAGGCGAGATGACGGGCGTAATGCTTATACGGGCATTTCTCGACGCTCGCGATGGTGAGGCATCGAAGGACCGCCGTGTGATGCTGATTCCCGATTCGGCGCACGGCACGAATCCCGCATCCGCCGCGATGTCGGGATTTACTGTAAAAACGATCCGCTCAACCTCAGAAGGTTTGACCGATATGAAGCATCTTCGCGAGTTGTGCGACGAAGGTGGTGTTGCCGGATTGATGCTTACAAACCCGAACACTGTAGGCATCTTCGAAAAAAATATCAAAGAGATCTGCTCGACTATCCACGCGGCTGGAGGCCTCGTCTATATGGATGGGGCAAATATGAATGCTCTCGTAGGCATCGCTCGCCCCGGCGATATGGGCGTGGACGTCATCCATCTTAATCTGCACAAAACATTCTCAACGCCCCACGGCGGCAGCGGCCCCGGCTGTGGCCCTTGTCTATGTTCGGCAGAACTTAAACCTTTTTTGCCTACACCACGCATCGAAAAGGACGGTGAGAGTTACCGTTTGAATTACGATTATCCCGGATCGATCGGCCGTGTAAAGGCTTTTTATGGCAACTTCGGAATGATGACCCGTGCCTTG
>JBKJRA010000354.1:0-4450 GCA_046594975.1 Pyrinomonadaceae bacterium
ATTCTAGTCACCGGCGGTGCCGGATTTATTGGGTCGCATCTGGTTGACCGTCTTCTTGCTGAGGGCGGTTGGCAGATCACGGTGGTTGATGATCTTAATGATTTTTACTCGCCGGACATCAAGCGGGCGAATATTGCCGAACACCTCAAATCATCAAATTACACGATGGTTGAGGCGGACATTTGCGACGAAGCGACGATGTCGGCGATTTTTGCGTCGTATCATTTTGATGTGATCGTCCATCTTGCGGCGAGAGCGGGCGTAAGGCCGTCTCTGAGCGAGCCAAAACTCTACACCGAGACCAATATCGTCGGCACTCAAAATCTGCTCGAATTGGCAAAGGATCACGGCGTCAAGCAGTTCGTTTTTGGCTCGTCGTCCAGTGTTTATGGTATCAACGACAAGGTTCCGTTTGCCGAGGACGACCGCATTCATCAGCCGATCTCGCCATATGCCGCGACCAAGGCTGCGGGCGAATTGCTCTGCCACACATACTCGCATCTTTACGGAATTCGTATCGTTGCACTTCGGTTTTTTACCGTTTACGGCGCACGGCAAAGACCCGATCTAGCGATACATAAATTCTCTCGTCTTATAAGCGAAGGCAAGCCGATCCAGGTATTTGGCGACGGAACCGCGAGGCGGGATTACACGTATGTTGACGACATTATCCAGGGCGTGCGTGCGGCGATCGATTACGACAAGTCGATGTATGAGATATTCAACCTCGGCGAGTCGCAAACTATTGAACTGGGAGAACTTATAAGTCTGCTCGAACGGTCACTCGACATGCAGGCGATCATCGACCGCCAGCCGACGCAGCCAGGCGATGTGCCGATAACATTCGCCGATATCACCAAGGCACGCGAAATGCTCGGCTACAACCCCACGACAAAGATCGCCGAGGGCATTCCAAAATTCGTCGAATGGTTCAATTCTATGCGTCATTAACCTTCCAGGAACGCAAGGTTACGAACGTGCCGATACTGAGCCTGCCTCATAATGTCTTAAATCGACAATTTTGCGTATCAAATCGACTCATCCTCTGAGCCTAAGGCATGCTCCGTGCCATTCTGACTGCTCAAATTGATTTCTATTGCTTTGACTATTCATCTGCCATTAGATGATCTTTAACAAAAAGATCTTGACATCTCCGTGACATGTCGTATCATATATGCAACGCAGACTTATAAGTGAAAATTATGACATCTCAATGGCAGATCTTTAGGGGCGGTGAGACGAAACCGAGGAATTCGGATTTTGCGATCACTATTAATCGAGACTTTGTGCTGAAAATGAACAGATACACCCGCAATATTCTGGGCGATCCTGAGGCGATATTGCTAATGTACAACCCGGACGAAAACGTGATCGGTATAGCCGCGACTCACAAAGACGATCCGGATGGTTTCAGCGTTAAGGTTAAGGGCGGGATATCGTATGTGGTGCATACGGCACCATTTTGTCGTCACCACGGATTGTTTTTCCAAGCGACAGAAAAGTTTGTGATGCCCGGGCTGACCCGCGAAGGCTACGTGACGCTCGACTTGAAAAATACAAGTGTGGCAAGCCGTCGGAAAAAGATCAGAAATTGAGTATTAGCTCCAGCGAAAGACGGTTTTCATTATCGGCAGCAGACGATGGCCAGTGACGGTTTCGTGAAAGAATATTTCGTGTTCAAGCTCGACACGGGCCATGTCGAGCAGATCAGTAACACAATCGTCCATACCGAGTTCTGCGGCGAATTTTGCGGCATCCTCATATTCGACTGAGTTTTTGCTTTCGAGCCGTCCAGCAAAATACATCGGCATAAACCAGCCCGAAATATGACATGACGGGCCAAGCACGTTACCGATGATCCAGAATAGTTTTTCACGGATCGGACGCGGTTTGGCACCGAGCTTTTCGAGCCAGCCAGCAACACGGTCGCGATGCTCCCATTCCTCGGCTTCGATTGCGCGAATGCGGTCTTTTTCAGGTGATTCTTTTAAGCTTTTCCAATGTCCGCGATAGGCAAACGCGGCCGCACACTCACCGGCGTGGGCGTTTTGCAGTATGCGAATGAGACTCGTCTTAGCGTCAGCTGGCATTACGGATTTGGAGCTAGAGGCAAGGTTTTGTCGTGTGCAGCGAGGAGATCTGTAACAAGAATACCATTGATCGTCATACCGTCGATATTGGTGTCGTCGATGGTGACGTTGCTGAGATCGGCGTTGGTAATTTTTGAATTGGCGAAAGATACATCTGCAAAATCAACATTTTGCAGATTCACATCCTTAAAATGCGAGCCGCTGAGATCGACATCGCTAAATGTCGAGCCAGTAAGGGAAACGTCTGTAAAATACGCTGCTGCGAGCGATGTATTTTCAAATTTAGGTGTGTCTGACATACTTCTCCTATAACGATCCTTACAAACTCAGACCCTCAGCTTACCGCGAAAGGCTCTGGCTGCGTAGTAAGATTCGACGCCGTTATGATAGGTGAAGATGCGGCCAAAGCGTCTGTCGCCGAATATCGCTCCGCCTAAATTTCTCATTTCGGCAGGCGTATTGAGCCAGCTTGAGGTTTTCAGGTCAAATTCACCGAGCTGCTGCAGTTCCCAATATTCTTCTTCGGTCAAAAGCTCGATGCCCATCTCCGTCGCGAGTCCGACGGCGCTATGTTTCGGCTTATGCTCTTTGCGCGACTCCAGTGCCTCGCGGTCGTAGCAAAGGCTCCTACGGTCTTTGGGGCTCTCCGCCGAGCAGTCATAAAAAATATACTCGCCCGTTTTAGCATCAAACCCGACCACATCCGGCTCGCCGCCCGTCCGCTCCATCTCGCCTAACGACCAAAGCTTTTCATCATTGGTCTCAAGCTTCGCCTGAACTTTTGCCCATTCGAGGCCGTCGTGGCGATCCATATTTTCCTCAAAACGGTCTTTTAAGGTTGCAAAAAGACCTTGTTGTTCACTCGTATTCATACAATTTACTTACTGATCAATTGGATCGACTTTCTACTTGCCAGCCTGAAATACCAGAATATTACTGTCAACACGAGCAATAGACAAGCATCTCAGGCACTCTTGTTCTTTTCGTCAAAGATCATCGGTTCCCAGAGTTCGATCTTGTTGCCGTCGGGGTCCATGATCCAGGCGAATTTTCCGTTTTCGTGGGACTCGGGGCCTTGAGTGATCTCGATGCCGCCGCTTGTGAGTTGTTCGATCATTTCGTCCATATTATCAACGCGGTAGTTGATCATAAACGTGGACTCACTTGGCGAAAACCATTTGGTGTCGTTCGCTGCGGTGGTCCAGACCGTCAGGCCGCCGTCCTCCGCAGTGTCGTCCGCCCACCTCAAGATCGTGCCGCCCCAGCTCTCCATCGGCATCCCGAGGTGCTTGTTGTACCACGCCGCCAATTCCTTATGGTCGCTCTTGCCCTTAAAAAATACTCCACCGATCCCTGTAATTTTCGCCATATGATTTTTCTCCTTTGGTTTGTATTTTAACGCCCGATTTATCTGGGTAACGCCGTCCTGAACTTCTTTTCAAGAGGCGGCTAATGAGGCGTTGTCTTCTTTGGCGGTGATGAGGGCTTTAAGTCGTCAATGGTAACTTCGCGGACCATCAAGTCTGCAAAATTAACGTAGATCTGATCGATCTCTGCTTTGTGCAGATCGTCGATCAACTTTTCAAAATCCTCAACATAAATGTTTTCTTTGTTGTAAAAAGCTATGTCGGTTTCGCTTGCCGCTATGTTAACTCGTTTATCAACTTCATTTTTCCCTTCTAGAAAGACGCCTTGGTCTACACGCATTTTGAAAATTGAGCCAAGTTTTGTAACTAATTCACTAACTCCCTGTTTAGCCTCGTTATTCAGCGTGACCTTTAAAGGGGACTTTCCGTCTGCTCCGCTTCCAACGATCTTTATCATCAGGAATAACGGGTTTGGCTTTTCTTTATCAGAAATTTTTTCAATAAACTGCACATTCTTTCCGGCGAGACGTGCTTTCAAATTATCTTTGGTAACTATGGTGAGTTTTGTTTCAGTTGCTGCCGGTTGAGCATTGTTCGAATTGGTCTGGGGGGACGCGCAGCCAAAGCCGAATAAGACAATGCTTATCAATATAGGAAAGATTGTTACAAGGTGGTGATTTTTCATATTCATTCTTTTTTCGCTCGTCCTAGTTTTCAACCTCGAAGCGGCTAACAGGTTATTAAAATGGGTCGCCGTTGATAATACGGCAATTCTCGCGCATTATCAACGGCTTTTTTGGACGGTCTTAACCGCGACGGTACGAGCTTTGCCAATACTTTTCTTATTTGCCGCCAAAGCTGATGATATATCCGTCTGGGTCCTCGATGTAAAAATCCCTTGTTCCCCAATCCGTCGATGTTAGCGGTCTGATTATTTTGACACCCTTCGCGACGCATTGCTCGTAAAACACCTCGATGCCATCCACACCGGCC
>JBKJRA010000074.1:0-3686 GCA_046594975.1 Pyrinomonadaceae bacterium
ATTAAATCGAATTGTCTTTTCAAATATAAGAGGAAATATGAGTACAGGTTTTGAGTCGGCTATCAGCAGTTTTCTCGAAAAAAATGGAGTTGGCAGCGGAGCCGGAACCGCCAAGGCACGCGACATCGCCCCGCTCGGCCGCAATGCGGAAAAGGTCGTTGCGATGCGCTACTCGCTGAAAGACGAAAAAGGCGAACCGCTCGAAACTTGGGCAGATATCGTCCGCCGAGTGGTCGGTCATGTGTCAAAAGCTGAGACCGAACCTTTCAAACAAAAGCTTTTTTATAACGAGATGACCAATGTGATGCTCGCACGTGAATTCGTGCCGAACACCCCTTGTCTCGTTAATTCGGGCAAACCAAAAGGCCAGCTTGCGGCCTGTTTCGTGCTCAACGTCCCGGATTCGATCGAGGGCATTATGGAGCACGCCCAAAACGTCGCGATCATCCATCAGACCGGCGGCGGAACGGGTATGACCTACGAATTTTTGCGGCCGGCAGGCTCGATGGTCAATTCGACACGCGGTGTAGCTTCGGGGCCGGTATCATTCATGAACATCGTCAATCAGACGACGGAGGTCGTCAAGCAGGGCGGTGTCAGGCGCGGTGCCAACATGGGTATTTTGGCGATCACGCACCCCGATATTTTGCGTTTTATCCATGCCAAAAACGATCAGACCAGCCTTACGAATTTCAATATTTCCGTGACCGTCAGCGATCTCTTTATGGACGCTGTGGACAGCGGTGTGTGGTTTCAGACCGAGTTCAAGGGCGAGCCTTGGATGCAGAGCGTTTTCGATTCAGTAACTGGCGCGGACTACGCAGTCTATCGACGACCGGACGGATCGACCGCGACATTTGCAGACAAATTGGCATTTGAGACTGCAGATCTAACCGATTGCACAGTCGAAGAGCCGCCGATGCCGGGAATGGTTTTCGCACCCGACATCTGGAACCGCATCATCGCCTCCGCTCATAAATATGCTGAGCCGGGCATCATTTTTATCGATGAGGTCAATCGACACAATCACATGATGGCGTCAATGGGGCCAATATACGCGTGCAATCCGTGCGGAGAGCAGCAGCTCCATTTCAATAATTCGTGCAATCTCGGCTCGATCGATGTTGCGAAATTTTTCACAAAAACGACCGACGGCGAAGGCATTGTCGATTGGGAACGGCTCTCAAACGTCACGCAGCTTTGCACGCAGTTTCTCGACAATGTCGTAGATGCAGGGTATTTTCCGCTGCCTGAGATCGACGATGTCGTTAAACGCACAAGGCCAGTGGGGCTGGGAATTATGGGCTTTGCAGACCTATGTCTCAAGCTAGGCGTTACTTATGGCAGCGACGAATCGCTGGCATTGATGGAAAAAGTTATGGGATTTGTCCGCCGCGAATCGTGGCTCGCAAGCCTCAATCTCGGCAAGGAAAAAGGCGTGTTTCCCGAATTCGAAGCCAATCGCGATGCGTATTCCAATTTCATTTACGAAGATCTCGGTATTCCGCGTGACATACCGCTCACGCCGCGTAATTATGAGGTCACGACCATCGCACCGACAGGAACAATCTCGCTCGTGGCTGAAACTTCGTCCGGCAGCGAGCCTAATTTTTCGTGGGCGTATGTACGTCAGGACACGCTCGGAACGCGGACCTATGTTCATACGCCTGCGGCTGAGGCTCTTGGGATAACGGTCGACCAGACCGACGAAGAGTCGATCAAGGCCGCCGCCGGATATGTCGTCGAGCATGAAGCCGAACTGCCCGCTCATTTTATCTCGGCGATGGATATCAAATCGCTCGAGCACGTCAAGGTTCTTGCCGCTGCTCAAAAACACGTCGATAACGCGATCTCAAAAACCTGCAACGGAGCGACCGACGACACTGTCGAATCGGTCGATGAGCTTTATCACCTCGCCAAAACGCTCGGCTGCAAAGCCGTCAGCTATTACCGCGACGGCAGCCGCGAGGGGCAGGTGCTTAATACGATGAAGGCGTCGAAGATTGACGCGGATACGACGGGACACAGGGACACCGAGACCGAACTCCCTGCGTCACCGAGTCACTCCGTCGCCGCGTCGCCGCACGTCGAACGTCCCCGTGAGCTGCAAGGCTCGACATGGCGGATTCCATTTGAGGGGCAAAATCTCTATGTCACGGTCAATCACGATGGCGAACGCATTTTGGAAGTTTTTGTCGCCGGACCGGTTAGTGCGGGCGTCGGACTGCTGGCGTCGAAGATGCTTCGCGGCGGTTTCGATGCCAAAGATGTCGCACGCAGTCTCGACAAAGTCACGGCAACACACGCTGTTTGGTTCAACGAGCGTCTTCTGACCTCGCCCGAACAGGCCGTTGCGGAATGTTTGCTGCTGATCGACCGCCGTCTTAACAAACTGCCGGAATCACAGCGTGCGATCGGCAAGACCGTCGGCGAAGAAACGTCTAAAATGTCTAGTATGATCGGCGAATGCCCCGAATGTCGCGGGCAGCTTGAGTTTGCCTCAGGTTGCGAATCATGCCGCGACTGTGGATATTCGAAATGTAAATAACTGCCGGCAATATGTCGGTTAAGAAAACAGCGGTGACTCTTGGTCGCTACTGTTTTTTATTTACAGTCTTTTTGCATTAAGATTATCCCAATGAAAAATTACCGGCAAAGTCTAGTTGTTTTCGTCGCGATCATATCGATATCGATCGGCATTATCTCAGGTGTTTCAGTTTCTGCGGATACGCGAAGCGAATCTCTCGCCAGCCCTACTCCGACACCAAAGCAAAAAACAACACCTACACCAAAACCAACCGCAACTCCTTTACCAACTCCGTCTCCGACACCTGTTACGGTCCAGACAGTCGCTGATCTGCAATCGAGAATCCGCGGACGGATATTCGCTCCCGCCGTTGCACGCGGCCGCATCGGCATTAAGATCGTCAGCTTAAATTCCGGCAAAGTTGTGTTTGAAAATGACGCTGACAAGTACTTTATGCCCGCGTCGAATATGAAAAATTTCACGGTCTCCACCGCTCTCGAACGGCTCGGGCCTGATTTCAAATTCGTCACAAGCGTCTATGCAGGAGCGTTGCCTGATGCAAACGGCGTGATAAGGGGCGACCTGCGCATCTTTGGACGCGGCGATGTCTCGATCTCGACGGCTTTCAATAACGGCGATTATTACAAAGGCCTCGACAACCTCGTCGATAAGATCACTGCCGCCGGAGTCAAACGAATCGAAGGCTCGCTTGTCGCCGATGAGAGTTATTTCAAAGGTTTCGCGATTCCCGGAACATGGGAATGGGACGATCTGCAAACGTATTATGGTGCTGAGATTTCGGCCCTGCCGCTCAATGACAACGCCATCGATATTTCGGTCCAACCCGGCCTGGCAGGCTACGACTGTCTCGTCCGCGTCTCGCCTGAAAACGCGGTAATGTGGATCGAAAATCGATGCAAGACCACAAGCAAAGCTATTCCGGGCAAGCTAAGTGTTACCAAAAAGCTCGATCAAAACGTTCTCCAGATCGCCGGTACGATGTCTGAGAGCGATAAGGACTACAAGTCGTCGATCGCGATATCGCATCCGGCTGAGCTTTTCGTGGCCCTGCTCAAGAAACGTCTCGAACTCAAAGGTATAACATTTACCGGTAATTCTCACCCGTTACCCGATGGTGATATCGAGCCTTCGCCGCAGG
>JBKJRA010000043.1:0-4563 GCA_046594975.1 Pyrinomonadaceae bacterium
CTCGATCTTTTGGACAGCATCAGCTCCTGCGGGAACTGGTGCCCCGGTCATAATGCGAACGGCTTCACCATTATTCAATGTGTGATGCCAACCTTTCCCGGCGGCAGATTCGCCGACGATCTCAAGTGTTACAGGAGCTTTTTTTATGTCAGACGCGATCACCGCAAATCCGTCCATCTGCGAGCGATCAAACGGCGGCAGATCGGTGTCGGCAATTATGTCGTCGGCCAATATTCGGCCAATTACATCGCACAGATCAACTCGCTCCGCGCCAAACACTCCAGTCTCTCGCTCAACGATTTTTATTGCTTTTGAGATCTCGATCATAATGGGTAGCGTCACTGACACTTTTGGAGTCAAAATGCTAAACTTTTCCTTTGCAACAATAGCCAAATTTTATCATAACGAAACTTTTAGCGAGGTAAATCATAAACCGTGATCGAATTAGAATTGACCGAAGAACATAAGGCTCTGCAACAGACCATACGCGAATTCTGTGCCGGCGAGGTGACTCCGTATATCAAAGAATGGGACGAAAAACAGTATTTCGAACCAAAAGTTTTTGAGAAAATGGCTGAGCTTGGGCTGATGGGCGTGTGCATTCCAGAAGAATACGGCGGAGCCGGATTTGATTACATCTCACTCGGGCTTGTGTGCGAAGAGCTCGAGGCTTGCGATACTTTTCTGCGTGTCGCAATGTCGGTTCATGTCGGCCTTAATAGCTTGAGCGTATTCAGTTGGGGAACTGAAGAGCAAAAGCAAAAATATCTCGTTCCGCAGGCCAAAGGCGAAAGACTCGCGACATTTGGGTTGACGGAGCCTAATGCCGGTTCGGATGTAGTAGGTATGCGTTCGCAGGCGAAGCGCGACGGTGACGACTGGATCTTAAACGGCGAAAAGATGTGGATATCGCTCGGCGATGTCGCTGATCATTTCCTGTTTTTCTGCTGGACCGATCTCGAAAAACAAAAGGCACGAGATCATACGGGAATGAGCTGTTTTATTGTCGAGCGGACAATGCCGGGATTTTCGAGCGGGACGCTCCACGGCAAACTCGGCATCCGTGCGGGCAACACAGGTTATTTCTCACTCCAAGACGTCCGCGTGCCTGCCGGTTGCATGCTCGGGCAGGAAGGCGAAGGATTTAAGATAGCGATGTTTTCGCTTGAAAACGGCCGCTATACTGTTGCATCCGGTGCGACGGGCGTTATTCGTGCTTCCCGAGATGCTGCGGTCGCGTATGCAAATACGCGCGAGGTGCAGGGCCAGACGATCGGTAATTTCCAGCTCGTCAAACAAAAGATCGCCAATATGGAAGCCGACTACGAGATGTCGCATCTGCTTTGGTTGAAATGCGGTTATCTCAAAAATAATGGCCTGCCTTCGGCGAAAGCAGCGAGTATGGCGAAATGGCAATCGACAACGCGTTCGGAAACTGCTGCATCAATGGCGATCGAGATACACGGTGCGAACGGTTACACCAACGATTATCCGGTCGAGCGTTATCTGCGTAACTGCAAAGCGGCCATTATATACGAGGGAACGCGCGACATACACACGCTGATGCAGGCCGATTGGGCTCTAGGCCTTAAGAAAGAAAAAGCTGCCCGCGTCATCTTGCCGCCGTACAAAGCGGCATCTGCTTAGAATGCGTGTTCATGTTCACGCGTGAACACCGTGAACACAACATAACGATAAAAGCCGCTCGGTAAGGAGCGGCCTTTTTTTATTCAACTTAAAAGCTAAATAATTATTCGGTCTCGGCTGTTCCTTTGCCATCTTTGTAGTGAAGCGTGACTTTCGAGATCTCAGTCAGCTTGAGGTCATGCCACTCGAGCGAATTGCCCTTGTTGTCTTCGACCTTGAGGTCCCACATTTCGATCTTTTCTTTAGGGTGAAACTTGATCTCAAGTGTTGCACCGTCAGCAAGTGTATCCTGGCCGAGGATGTCTTCCTGCCAATCGTCTTTTTTCGAAGGCGAGACAAAAAGCTTGTCGATGATCACGCCGGTTTTGTTAACAAGCGTGAAATCCTGATCTGAGCCTGATGTCGCCGGAGCAGCAGCGGTGTTGCTGGCTGTCGAGTTAGCAGCGGTGTTAGCAGCTGTGTTGGTTGTGTTTGCAGCGGTGTTAGCAGCAGCGTTTGCAGGCTTGTTAGCGTTTGCGTTATTGCCGGTTGTGACCGAAGCCGTGCAGCCGATGAATCCGAACGTAAGCGTCAAAACGCTCAATGTCAAAATAATGTTTTTCATTTTCAGTTTTCCTGTCCTCAAAGATTAATTTCTAACATTGCCGGCAAAGATTCTTTCTTATCTTTTTCGACAATCTTAAAAAGAGTATCAGCTTATGTGTATATTGCAAGCTCAAAAATAAATAAAGACAACATAACTCAGATGCTTGTGTAAATGTCCTTAAGCAAAATTATTTCGTGGTGTTCGAATTCGGAGAGCTCTGCTTTACCGAATCGATGTCGGGGCTTTGGTTTGTCAATTTCCACTCGCCGTTTTCCTTTAGAAAAACTATCTTGATGCCGTTAGGATAACTATCGCCGCGTATTTCGGCGACGGCTCTATCTCCGGTGATCGTCTCGTTTCTGACCTCGCAGATCTTGCCTGCACCCTGCTCTACATCGAGATATTCGCGAAGCGTTTTGACCTTATCTAGTTTCATCTGCTCTTCGAAAAACTTGATGGTGTCCGCTGAATACATTTTGCGGATCGCAGCTTCATCTTTTTTGGCGATTGCGTCGCAGTATGCTTTATAGACTGGCATCAGTGTCGGAGCGTTGTTGGTCGTCGTTTCGGGGGTAGCTTTTTTGGTTTCAAGCGGGTTGTTCGAGTTACCGTTAGCTGAGGCCGTGTTGGCATTGTTTGCATTAGGTGTGGGCGTCGTGCCGCCGCCGCAGGCAGCAAAGAAAGCGGACACGCTCAAGATAAAAATAATTGCAATATATTTGTTACGCATAGTGGACTGGTCTCCCAAATAATATGAATTCACGAGTATAATAAATTTGAAGAAAATGAACAAAACCGCCCAAACAGAATTGCACCGGCTTTTTTTGATCGATGGCCTGCCCGAACCGCTCACGGCGGCGAGCAGTCATCTGCAAATATTCGATAATTACATCGAAAACACCCGCATACGCCTGCGTCTGATACGCGATCCGTATTCGAATACATGGACGCGAATATTGCAGCAGCAATTCACCATTTCCGACGGCGAAACGCCAATCACGAAGCTCGCCGAGATACATCTGAACGACGCTGAATACGCTGCGTTTGAGCGATTTAAAGGCCGCGAGATCCGCAAAAACCGCTATTTCCACGAATTTGACCGCGTCTCGGTCGCCTTTGACGTATATCTTGGCAATCAGCTTGGGCTGAACACGGCTAAGGTCGATTTTGAGACCCGCGAGCAAATGGAAAACTACACGCCGACGCCATTTATGATATTTGAGATCACAAACGACCAATTCTTCGCCGGAGCAAATTTAGTTACAAAGTCATTTTTCGACATCCAAAACGAGATCGACAAAGTTGGAGCCCAAACGAACTTTGCCCCTGACCGATAAACTATATAGCTAAATCGATATGATCCTGTTGGGCCACCAAGTGCGGCGGTACATAAGAGCAAATTCTATATCCGATGTATATCAGTATCAAACCGATAAATTCGCCTACATAGAGGGCTTCAACCATACCGGCTTTTGCCATTCCTCCGCCGATGCCGGGCAGGATCGCTCCGGCCGTAATAAATGCGTTACCGATCGCGCGGTATTTTCCATTTTCGACCTTTGTAAAGCGTATAGCGCTCCAAAGAGCGGTGCCTATGAGAAATATGACCGAGTAAGTGTTAATAAAAGGAGTGAGCAGGCGTATCCATTGCCAACCGAGCGACGCACCGCTTGGGCGGTAAACATCAATAAGATCTGTATTAACGGGCGATAAAAAAACGAATACCGACGAAACGATAATAAATGGAAGCGTCAGGCTGGTGAGAATATCGGCGGTTTTCTTTTTCAGGTGAAGGTAAACTGAACCTTGAGCGAGGGGATAGCCACCGAGAAACGCTCCGGCGACATACCACAGTTTGTTTAAGGCCGGGGTGTTGCCGTGCAGCGTGATCAATGCCTCGAAAAGAGTTCCGAGGCCGTAGGTGAAAACTCCTACTGCCCACCACATTAAATGAGTACCGCCTTTTTGAAAATAACGTCCTGCGATCTGGTACAGAAAAAAAGCGGAAAAGATGGTCGTCAGGATCGGCAGGTAGTGTACCGGTTGTAATGTCTGAAAATATTGATCCATTTTAAAACTATATGCCTGCCAGTCGCGTCCTATGAATATCAGTAGGGTAAGTGATCCTAATACGAAATGTTATACTACCTACTTATTATTCGATGTCCGGATATCTGTTTGATAGATTAAACTCGATAGATTGAAGCCGTAATATATATACTTTACTAGGGGAAATATAATGTCAAGAAACTATATTTATAGTTCAATAATTGCAATATTCTTATTCGCAGCATCTCTCGTCGCACAGGGGGCGGCAGTCAGCGGTGTCG
>JBKJRA010000078.1:0-4488 GCA_046594975.1 Pyrinomonadaceae bacterium
TTTCTATGTCGCCATAAGCGTCAACACGTCGGTCGCGCAGGAAAGGCCAGTTTCGGCGAACTTCTTCGATCCTCGATGGGTCGATCTCGCCGATGACGACCTGCTCGGCTTCGGAACCGGCCTCAGCGACGATGACGCCGAAAGGGTCACTCAAAAATGTCTTACCCCAAAACTGTATTCCCGGTGTCCCGGGGACGGTTATCTCGTGTCCAACGCGGTTTACGCCCGCGACATAAACGCCGTTTGCGATCGAGTGCGAACGCTGAATCGTCCGCCAAGCGTCGAGCTGTGACTCTCCGTATTGCTCTTTTTCCTGCGGGTGCCAGCCGATCGCCGTCGGGTAAAACAGTACTTCGGCACCCTGCAGAGCGGTCAATCTCGCACCCTCCGGATACCATTGATCCCAGCAGATCAGCGTCCCGATCCGCCCAACTTCAGTGTCAAAAGTCTTAAACCCCAGATCGCCGGGTGCGAAGTAAAATTTCTCGTAATATGCCGGGTCGTCCGGTATGTGCATCTTGCGGTAAACACCCGCGACCTGCTCGCCCGGTTTAACGATGACGAGACTGTTGTGATACAGCCCGAGCGCCCGTTCCTCAAATATCGGAGCGATCACAGTCACGCCGGTCTCGTCGGCGGTTTTCACAAGCGCCGCCGTCGAGGGACCCGGGATCGTCTCGGCAAGGTCAAAATTGTCGTGATCCTCCACTTGGCAAAAATACTGCGAGCGAAACATTTCCGGCAGACAGACGACCTTCGCACCCTTTGCGGCGGCTTCTCGCACAAATTCGACGGCTTTTTTCAGATTAGCGTCGAGGTCCTCACTCATCGACATCTGCACCAGGCCAACCTTGTATTTATCGCGGTTTTGCATATTGATTAGGATACATTCAGAATTTGCATCGGCAAAAGCAACCAAACAAAAACCTCGCAGCATCTAGGGAAATGTAACCCATCTTGCAAGAACTCTTCCCGGGAACATTCTTTAATAGTAGTTGTCTAAGTAATAGACGAACTTCGAAGTTTATAACGTTTCTGAGGGGTAAATTATGTCAAATATGAGTTTTAGCGATATGGTCAAGGTTAAAAGTCCATGCAACGAGAGCTGGGATCAGATGCAGGGCACGGACAAAATGCGTTTTTGTTCGCACTGCACGAAACACGTCAACAACCTGTCTGAGATGACCCGCAAAGAGGCGATGATCCTCGTCCGCTCATCCAATGGGAACATCTGTGTCCGTTACATCGCAAATCCGGTCACAAAACGGCCCGTGTTTGCCGACCAAATTTATCAGATCACCCGCCGTGCCCCGGGCATCGCTGCCGGCGTGATGACTGCTTCGATAGCATTATCGACTCAGGCTTTTGCCCAAGACAATTCAATGCCGATAACAACAACGCCGCCTGTCGTCACGGTTAGCCCGAGTTCGACGCCAAACGTTGTAACACCGACAACCGTGGAAATTCCGCCGGTGGACGGTCCAATAATGTTAATGGGCGCCATTGCCATCCCCAGTAGGCGTCCGGCGTTTAAAAATGCCCTGTCCCTAGCCGTCCAAAGCTACGATATAGAGGCGGTCAGAGATTTGATCTCAAAAGGTGCCCTCGTCAACGCAAAAGAAGATGACCGCTCGACGCCGCTCTTTGTCGCCGTCGATACCGGAAATCTTGAGATGGTCGAAATGCTGCTCAATGCCGGAGCAAGCATAAACCTGCGTGACAGCGACAAGAAAACGCCGCTAATGGAGATCGGGTGGACCGCGTCACCCGAATTGGTCGAAATGCTCGTCCGACACCGAGCAAAACTAAATCTGTCCGACAATGACGGAAACACTGCGATCATTCTCGCCGCCACCCGTGCAAATATAGAAACGCTCCGGGCTCTCGTCGATGCAGGAGCCGATGTCACACTCGCGAATAAAGCAGGTCAAACCGCCCTGATGAATGCCGTCGGAACCGACAACATTGACACAGTAAAGCTGTTCATACTCGCCGGCTCCGACGTCAACGCGAAAAATAAAGAGGGCGAAACTGTCTGGGATCTGACATATAACGACGAGATCAAAGCATTGCTCGAAAGCTACGGAGCGGTGCCGACCAAAGAAGATCCGGAGCAACTCGAAGATAAATAAGGCTTCGTTTTAGCGGGCTGTGATTTATAGACCTATTTCGTGATAAGATGTGTCGTTTTCAAAATTTAAGCCAAGTCAGGCGACGACCTATTTTACCCTATGAAATACTGCCCGATCTGTGACGAAAAATACGACGAAGAGATCATCAAATTTTGCACCAAAGACGGGACACCGCTTGTCGATGATGCCGAGCCAAACTTTACGGCTCTGCCAAGCGAAAATCTTGAGGATGATTTTGGCGAGGAGACCATCATACGCCGAAAGCCCGAACCGACCGAGCGGATCGTGATACCGACATCGTCGCCAGCCGCCGACCAACAGGTCAGGCCGCGCACTCAGGCTGTATATGCTCCGCCTCCGCCACAGTCAAACACCGCAAAGACAGTCGTTTTGACGATTATCGGCACGTTATTTATTTTGGGATGTGGAGCAGGACTCTTCTGGTTCCTGCAAAAGGAAAAGCCCTCTAACACTAATCTCAATGCAAATCTGCTGGCAAATCAGAACGTAAATCTGAATGCAAATGCCGGGTTTAACGGGAATTTTAACTTCAATACAAACTCTAATTTCAATGCGAATTACAGCGTAAATACTAATCTTAACGCTAATGTAAAAACACCAACGCCCACTCCAAAGCCGAGTCCGAGCGTAACGCCTTCGCCGACGCCGTCCGGCACGCCGGGAGCTTCGCCGACACCGGCAAAAACTCCTGCGGCAAACAAACCGGCTCCAAGCCCGACACCGCGAACGGGCCCACGTCCGCCGCTGCTTTCGAACCGTCCACCGGGTAACGGTAATTAGTTATGTATATGAAAAGCCTCCGTCTAAACGCGGGGGCTTTTATGCGGAATTGAGAGCCATTTCGACGGCACGACGCGGGTCGATTACGCCCCAGCCTTGGCGATCGACCTCGTAATGAGGCAGGCGTTCGGCTGTGGTAATGAGAATTCGTTTGATCTCGTGCGGAGTTAGATCGCGGTTTGCTTCGAGCATTTGAGCGATGACCGACGAGACGATCGGTGCCGAAAACGATGTGCCGTCAACGTATTTGTAGTGTTTCGTGATGACGTTTTCGCGACGGATCTTGAGGGTGATTATCTGGCGGATACCATAAACGGGACGGTCGAGAGCCGCATCGAGTTCGGGGTCGATTCCTCGATTTTTACGGATTATCGAATGCAGATCTTCGTCGGCGCTCTTATCCAGTGTTTCGAGCAGTTCAGCCTGTTGGGCGGTCGGCGTGTTTGGCAAGATCGGTGCCGGGACCCATATCGACGAAGCGATAACCTCAGGTTTTTGCAGCCCATCGATCGTCGGTCCGTATGAAGAGCGATACATTCCGCGTTTTGCGCGATTGATCGAATTATTATCGTCGAGGCCGCCAACCGCTATCGACGACGGAGCACTCGCGGGCGGCACGACAGGATGATTTGGCATGTGTCCGGCGTTACCCACAGCACACACGACTGTAATGCCGGCGGCCGAACATTGCTCAACAATTTGCGAGAGCGGATCGTGCAGATAGCTCGCTTCGTCGTCGCCACCGGCTGATATGTTGACAACGCGGATGTTGTATTCTTCGCAGTGCTCTAGCACCCATTCGAGCCCGTCCTGGATGTTTTGTTCCGTGATACGGCCCGTTTTAGCGAGCTTGATCAGCACCACATCTGCCTCAGGTGCTATGCCGCGATAAAAACCATTGGACAGCGAGCCGTTGCCCGCCGCGACGACCGATGTCATCATCCCGTGCCAGCTTGCGACATCAGGCTGGAGCAGCGACGACAGGTCGCCGTCTTCGTCGAGCAGATTGCGATAGGCGAGGATGCGATTATCAGGCGTTGTCAGATCAACGTGCGGGTAAAAGCCCGAATCCAGAAAAGCGATGGTCACGCCCTTGCCCGTAAAACGCTCGTCGGCATCGAGCCTTAGCGGCGTCGAAAGTACACTGGATCCGTCTTTTTGCATCGCGGCGTCTTTGATAATCTGATCTTTGGCACGCACAAAAAGTCTCGCACAGCGTCCGCAAACTTGGCTGATCTCGCTCGTATCAGGAGCGTTTGCACGGATCAGTTTTTGAATGTCCTGCGGCAGCGAATCAAGTTCGACGTATTCGTCTCTCGCAGTTCGCGAGCAAACCGGACAAACCTCATCGCCCGCAGCGAGATCGGAAACAACGCGGTCGTATTCAGTTGAAAATGATTCTTGAGTGGGCATCTTTGAATTTCAAGTTTTTCATAAACAACAGGTAAAATCAATTTACTTTATGGCTAAGAAAAAGATCGGCCTTGCACTTTCAGGCGGTGGAGCTCGCGGCTTTGCTCACGTCGGCGTTCTCAAGGTGTTTGCCGAGCACAAT
>JBKJRA010000102.1:0-3157 GCA_046594975.1 Pyrinomonadaceae bacterium
CCAAGCCGCAAGCGTGATGTCATTTGCTGCAGCCGTCCAGCCCATCAGCGGTGGCAATGCTCCGGGAATTGCTCCGATGGCGGTCGAGACTGATGTACGAGTTTTAAGAGGTGTATAAACCAGAACGTACCCGATAATGACCAAAAGACCGAGAAACGCTGTCAGGGGATTAACGACTAAAAACAAATAGATCTCTGCGACCGCACATTGGACGATTCCGAAAATAAGAGCTTCTGTTGTAGATACTTTGCTGGTCGGCAAAGGCCGCGTCGAGGTTCGCGTCATTAGTTTATCCAGGTCGCGTTCCCAATATTGATTAAGCGTCGCAACGCCAAATGCAAGCAGCGTAATCGCGATCATCGCATTTGTAAATAATATCCAATCCATGCTGCCCGTCGTGGCAAGATAAAACCCTGCTGCCGAAGTCAAAACGAGCAATATGGCGATGCGCGGTTTCGCCAATTCGACAAATGCTGCGAAACGCTCACGAGAGCTTATAGCATTAGTCTCATTAATGTTGGCGGTTACTGTGGCCATTTAAGTACGATGCGGCAAAACCTTAAGTGAAAGAATAACGTCTAATAAAGGTATTTCCAAATTTCTAGGCCATTACCGGAAATAACTTGTCTGACAAGCTCAACTTATTTTTAGACGGATGACAAATTGCATACGTCTAAGTTATTCTTTTGATGAAGATGTCAGCTGCCGAAGATTCAATTAAGTCCGTCCAAATCGCCAAACGAAAAACAGCGCCAATACTCAATCGTTTTCTCGATTTTGTGAGCTCTGTCCGGTTTGGTGTTTTTCAGCTATGCGTTCTGGTCGTGTTTGCAATGACGGGAATGCTAATTCTCCAACAAAACGTCCAGGGCTTTGATGCCTATTACGTCTCATTGACTCCGGCTGAGCGAACTGTTTTTGGCGGCCTCGGACTCTTTGATATTTATCATAGCTGGTATTTTAACGCACTGCTGCTCTCGCTATCTCTAAACATTGTCCTCGCATCCATCGACCGTTTCCCTTCGGCCTGGAGCTACATAGTCAAGCCAAAATTAAAAGCTACCAAAGGCTGGTTGCTTGCCCGCAAGGAAAATCAAACGCTTAATTTCGCCAACCAGTCCGTCAAAGATGTTGCTGTAAAGATCAAGCAGGAGCTTGAAAATAAGGGACTCAAAACGACGATTACGGTAGATAAAGATGTGACCTTTGTATTTGGCGAAAGAGAAAAGATCAACCGTTTAGGGGCTTATCTCGTCCATGTGTTTTTGCTCACACTTTTTCTGGGGCATTTCGTAGCTCTCACTACGGGCTTTGACGCTAATGTCCGTATGATACCCGGTGCAAAAACAGATCAAATGCAGATACAGGATTTCGATCTGGATAAAAAACTTCAGTTTGATGCTAAGATCCCATTCACAATGGAATGCACAGATATCCAGCAGAATCTGATCAACCAGAAAGGTAATATAGAAGTAACTAACACTCTCGATTGGCGAACGGAGATGAAGATTTCCGATCCGATGTACGGTGACACCACGGCAGAGATAAGTTTGAATAAACCCTTTAATTATCGCGGATACCGTTTTTTTCAGGCGCAGACGATCCCAATTGGCAATGCCCGTATGATCACGCTTGAGTTAACACCTCAGGCTGGTGGACAACCTCTAACTACTACTATTAAACGTAACGGCGCCGCCGATTTACCGGATGGGACTAAAATCGAGTATGTCGAGTTTATGCCGGACTTCACCTTTGGTGCCGACGGCAAACCCGACACAAAGAGCGGAGAATATAATAACCCTGTCGCAATTCTTAACGTAACCCCTCCGCAAAGTGATCGTGTTCAGGTTTTTGCTTTTGCACAGAAACTCGCCGATAACATACCGGTTGGAGCTCCAAAAGCGGGCTACAAATGGCGGCTTGCTGAGTTTGAAAAATCCCCTCTGGCTCACGTTTTATCCGTCAAATACGATCCATACGCAGCTGCGTTTATCGCTTGGTATATTGGGGGTTTTGGATTAGTTGGGGCCTTGATGTTTGTATTTTTTCTATCACACAAACGCGTTTGGGCACATATTGAAAAACGAGATGACGGTAAAGTCGAGGTTGTTTTAGCCGGCGAAGCTAACCGAAATCAGCTCGCCTTTGGTGACAAATTTAAGAATATTGCAGACGATCTGAGATCAAGGTAGCGAGGACGATCATTATGGAAGAAATAGACCGATTACATGACCGCGCGACGTGGAAATCATTTATACCCGCGATATTGGTTATCGTTGGTGCATTTGCGATGCTTGGGCTACGGTTGCAGGTCGGAACGTCATTCGTAAAGGACGAAGCTTTTATGATGCTCGCCCTTGCGTGCTACATTCTCGCAGCGTTATTCCAACTGACAAATCTCTATGCTCCGTCTTCAATGGCTGAAAAGATCGGATTTTTTGGTGGTGCGCTAGGCGTATTCTTTAATCTATCGAGCTGGTTACTCCGCTGGGCAAATGCCCTTGACCACGAGATCGCGATCATGCGTGAAAGCGGGAACATGGCTAATCCGTGGTTGTTCCGCTATATTCCATTTGCCAATCTTTATGACTTAAGCCTCGCGTTTGCTTTTGGTGCGGGATTTGTAACGCTGCTATTTGCTCATCGAAAGAGTTTCCGCGTATTGAGTGCATTTACTCTGCCGATCGCAGCATTGATCCTAACGCTTGCACGCTTTATAGGCAGCGAATTTATCGATCTGCCGCCAGTACTTGATTCATATTGGCGACCGATACATGTCGGCGATGCGTCGATGAGCTACGGCATCGCTCTTGTTTGTTTCGGTGTGGCCGTGATGTATCTGCTCAAAGACGGCGTCAAGGTCGAGGCGATGGCGATATGGTCGAGTTTATTTGGCATCGCGGTAATTGCGACGATAAGCAAGTTTTCGGTGTTTACTCAATTTGCGTATTCAGCAGGGCTTTTTGTTCCTGCGGGTCCGGGCAAGAAACCGTTTCAGGCTCCTTTTAGATTAGACCTACCGTATGTTGGTCCTGCCCTTGTTATAGCCGGACTCCTGCTTGCCGGGGCGACAGTCTGTTTTCTTATATACATTTATCAAAAGAGTGATCAAGCAAAGACTATCGGTCACTGGCTGCTCAAGCTTGGTTTTGCCGCC
>JBKJRA010000129.1:0-4790 GCA_046594975.1 Pyrinomonadaceae bacterium
TCGTGTTGCCGGACGCCAATCCGTCAATGACCGCGACCAATGTTACCGCGTCAATGTCAGGATGCGCCGGACAGCGGTGTATGGCGGGTTCGGCGATGCTCGCGGTAGGCAATGTCGATCCGATAATCGCTCAGATATGCGACGAAGCTCGAAAGATCATCCCGGGTACAAATCTTGGTGCTGTTATTTCGCAGGCTGCTAAACAGCGTATCGAAGATTACATCACCGCAGCCGAACGCGAGGGTGCAAAGATCCTCGTCGATGGACGCGGAGCGGTCGTTGCCGGTAAAGAAGGCGGCACATATGTCGGCCCGACCGTCATTGACGGCGTCACGCCGAATATGTCGGTCGCGACAGAAGAGATTTTCGGCCCTGTCATTTCGATAATGCATACCGACACATTGGACGAAGCTATCGCGATCGAAAACGCCAATCCTTACGGCAACGCAGCGGCGGTCTTTACTCAGAGCGGCGGTGCGGCGAGATATGTGATGGAACATGCTTCGGCGGGAATGATAGGCGTCAATATCGGAGTGCCCGTTCCGCGTGAGCCATTTTCATTCGGCGGGTGGAATGAATCGCGATTTGGTGCCAATGATATCACAGGCCGCAGCTCGATCGAGTTTTGGACAAAATTAAAGAAAACTACAACAAAATGGAATTCCGAAGCCGGGGTCAATTGGATGAGCTAATCGATTCAGATTTCAGATTTGTAGGACAAATTAAGCAATAAATGTATTTACAGACAAAGATCAAAGTTACAGCAGTTTTCGCATTTGCAGTTTTTGCAGGGGCATTTATGGTGCCTAAAAGCTCGATGCAGACTCAGGCTCCGGCTATGACTCCGCCGCAGGTTGAGACTGCAGGGCAACATTTTAAGAACATCAAAGTTCTCAATGATATGCCCGCCGACCAGCTTGGCAAGGTGATGAATATGATGTCCGCTAGCCTGGGTTTTAATTGTGCAGGCTGTCATACGTCCGGCGACAAAGACTTTGATAAAGACGGCAATCAGCACAAAGAGGCGGCTCGCAAGATGATCGCCATGACCTTTGAGCTTAACAAGAAATTCTTTGACGGTAAGCCTGAGGTCTCGTGCAACACTTGTCATAACGGCCACGAGCGTCCGGTCGCTCTGCCAAACCTCAACGCGGTCACCGCTCCCGAGGAACGTCCAAAACAGCCCGATGTTAAGCCGACTATCGATCAGATCCTAGATAAATACACTGCCGCTCTCGGTGGTAAAGAAAATCTCACAAAGGTCACCTCGCGAATGATAAAAGCAAGCCGCGTCGAACCGGGCGGCAAGTCGATGGAAATAGAGTCAATTTGGCAAAAAGGCAGTAAAATGCGTGTCGAAACGAACTATCCAAATTATCTCGTGACCGAAGGCTATAACGGAACTGCCGCTTGGAAAACCGGCAACGGGCAGGCGATCGTCCTGAGAGCTGACGAATCCGAGCAGATCAAACGCGATGCACAGCTTTTTGCTAACAGCGATATGAAAGCTGTTTATTCAAAACTCGATTTTCGTTTTGTTGATCGTATCGATGGCAAAGAAGTTAATCTGGTCGTGGCGACGCTTGCCGATAATTCGCGTGAGAGGCTTTATTTTGACACCGCGACGGGCTTGCTAGTCCGTCGTATCGCGTCATCGGCAACGGTGCTGGGACAGTTTCAATTTCAGGTTGATTACAGCGATTACAAAGATTTTGGCGGTGTAAAACTGCCGACGACAATACGGTTTGCCGTGCCGAATATCAGCTGGACGCGCAAAATAATCGAGGTCAAAAATAACGAAAAGATCGATGACGAAAAATTTAAGATGTAACCACGAAATACACTAAATAGATTTTTTATTTCGTGTCATTTTTCGTGAGATTTAGTGGTTAAATAATTAAAAAACTATGTCAAGAATAATCAAATGCGGATTAATCCAGGCGCATAACGCCGCGCCGACGGACGCTCCGATCGAGACTATCCGAAAGGCGAACATCGATCATCAGATGACAATGGTCGAGGACGCGGCGCGGCAGGGCGTGCAGATGCTCTGTTTCCAAGAGGTCTTTACAATGCCATATTTCTGTGCCGAGCAGCAGACTCGCTGGTATGAGGCGGTCGAGCGGATACCTGATGGCCCGACCGTTAAGCTGATGCAGGACGTCGCCAAAGAGCACGGCATGGTCATTATCGTGCCGATCTACGAAGAAGAGCAGGCTGGCGTTTATTACAACACAGCTGCTGTCATCGACGCTGACGGTAAATATCTTGGCAAATATCGCAAGACGCACATCCCGCACGTTAATCCCGGTTTCTGGGAAAAATTTTACTTTAAGCCCGGCAATCTTGGCTATCCGTGTTTTGACACGGCGTTTGCCCGTATAGGTGTTTATATTTGCTACGACCGGCATTTTCCAGAGGGAGCTAGATGCCTGGGATTGAATGGTGCGGAGATCATCTTTAATCCGTCGGCGACCGTCGCCGGTTTGAGCGAATATCTCTGGAAACTTGAGCAGCCTGCACATGCTGCTGCAAACGGGTATTTCGTCGGTGCGATCAACCGCGTCGGCACTGAGGCACCGTGGAACATCGGCGAGTTTTACGGCCAGAGCTATTTCTGCGACCCGCGCGGACAGATCATCGTGACAGGCTCTCGCGACCAGGACGAACTCGTCGTCGCCGATCTCGACATGGACAAGATCCGCGAGGTTCGCAATACTTGGCAATTTTTCCGAGATCGCCGTCCGGACGCTTACGGACCGATCGTAGCTGATTGATCAGATCTCAGTCGACAGTTATTTTGACTATGAAAAAAATATTATTCTTTTTAGCACTTTTCGTCGTATTTGTGTCGGTGTCGTCTGCACAGACTGCGGCGAAGATCGAGGATGATCTGCTAGTTCATTTTGAAAAACTCAGCAAGGCATCGAATTATAATGGTGCGTCCGACTATGACGTGCTGGGTAAGGAAAATCAAGCGATCCGCTCGGCTTTGCTCAAATATGGAGTTCGGGCTGACATACTGAAATACGCTTTTACTCGACTACATAAACAGGCGACGCTTACAACTTCAAAGGATGGCAATCTACGCACCTATTCTTGGGACAGCGAAGAGGGCGGCACTATGCACGATTTTTATACTGTGTATCAATTTCGCGGCAAGAGCGGCAAGGTACACACTTGGGCGGAGCCGTATTCTCAAGATCTAGAAAAACGCGGAGCAGGTGGTTTTGTTCAACAGATATTTCAGGCCGACACGGGCGCGGGGCCGATCTATCTTACGGTTTCGACATCCATAGGTTCGACATCGCTCGGTGGCCAAACGATCTCAGCTCTAAAGATCAGCGGTGAAGGATTAGACAGGAATCCAAAACTGATAAAGACATCTTCGGGATTTAAAAATTCGATCACATTTCAATATGATTTCTTTTCGGTTGTCGATCACCCCGAACGTCCGATAAGACTTTTCTTTTTTGACGAGACAAAAAAATCCTTTCGTTTTCCAGTTGTGATCCAAGACAAAAAAACACCACAGGGCCGCGTTACTAACAGGTTTATAACTTATCGTTTTGATGGTAAATATTTTGTTAGGGTCTAGTTATGCTGATCGAAAATAAACAACAGATATTTAAGGTACTTTCTGATAACGGAGAGGCACTTGAAAATATGGGTGTGATCAGATACGGGTTGTTTGGCTCCTTTGTGAAAGGAACACAGACTGCTAACAGCGACGTCGATCTGCTCGTTGAATTTGAACCGGGCCGGAAATCATTTGACGGATTTATGGATCTTGCATATTTGCTTGAAGAGTTATTGGGCCGCAAGGTCGATCTACTTACACGCGAGTCTCTCAGCCCTCACTTAGGGCCTAAGATCTTAGCCGAGGTTGAATATGGCAAATGACTTTTGCACACCGCTCGACATCACGCAGATCGAGCAAAATTTTGCGGAGATCAATCCGGCGATGTCGGCGGCTGAGGCTGGTGTCGAGGCTAACCGCTGCCTATATTGCTACGACGCGCCGTGTATGCACGCGTGCCCGACGCACATTGACGTGCCGTCGTTTATTAAGAAAATTGCGAGCGGTAACCTGCACGGCTCGGCGCGCGTGATATTTGACGCAAATCCCATCGGTGCGACGTGTGCCCGCGTATGCCCGGTCGAGGTGCTGTGCGAAGGAGCGTGCGTCGAGAAAACTCTGCTCAAAAAACCTATCGAGATCGGGCGACTCCAGCGATACGCGACCGATCATGCGATGGCGAGTGACAGACAGATATTTGAAAAGGGCGAGCCAAACGGCAAAACCGTGGGTATTGTAGGTTCCGGTCCGGCGGGGCTTTCGTGTGCCGCATATCTCGCGAGACTCGGCTACGTTGTGACCGTTTACGAGCGGCGTGAGCTTGCCGGCGGCCTCGACACTTACGGCATGGCCGAATACAAAATGCCGCAAAAAGTATCGCTTGACGAGGCTGAGCATATTGCCCGAATGGGTGTGAAATTTATGCTCAACACTGAGATAACCGCGGGCGGTGGCGACGCTGAAGTACTCGGCGGCGAGGTCAATCGCGTAAGCATGACGCTGCTCCGCGAATGGCATGACGCGATTTTCCTGGGCGTTGGGCTTGGCGATACAAATAAGCTCAATATCCCCGGCGAAGAACTCGACTGTGTTTATGACGCGTTGGAATTTATCGAAAAGATCAAAACACGCGATTGGAAAAATGTACCGTTTGGTAAAACTGTAGCGGTTATCGGTGCCGGAAATACAGCAATTGATGCCGTAACACAAG
>JBKJRA010000268.1:0-12398 GCA_046594975.1 Pyrinomonadaceae bacterium
GAAAGTGGTCGTCGATCTTGCCGGAAAAGGCGAGGTCGATGTTGTCATTGGGACACATCGAATTCTTTCAAACGACGTAAAACTGCCAAAGCTTGGACTCGTGATCGTGGACGAAGAGCAGCGTTTTGGCGTCGGGCACAAAGAAAAACTCAAGCAGCTAAAGAAAAAGGTCGATGTGCTGACTCTGTCGGCAACGCCTATCCCGCGAACGCTCAATATGTCTCTGCTCGGGATGCGTGATATGTCGATCATCGAGACGCCGCCGCGTGACCGTCTGGCGATCAATACACAGGTCGTGCAGTTTTCGGACAGTGTTATTCGTTCGGCTATTGAGCTCGAACTCGCCCGCAACGGCCAAATATTCTTTATTCACAACCGCGTTGAAACCATCGAATCGGTCGCCGCACTTGTCCAAAAGATCGTGCCGAACGCACGTGTTGCCATCGGCCACGGGCAGATGAACGAAAAAGAAATGGAGCAGGTGATGCTCGATTTTATCGATTATAAATACGACGTGCTGGTCGCGACGACGATCATCGAAAACGGCATCGACATCCCGCGTGCTAACACGATAATCATCAATCGTGCCGATAATTACGGCCTGTCGCAGCTCTATCAACTTCGCGGACGTGTAGGCCGCTCTAATCGTCGAGCATATGCTTATCTGCTTATTCCAAGTGAATTGGAACTGACACCCATAGCCCGTCGGCGTTTGTCGGCGATACGAGAATTTTCTGACCTTGGGGCGGGATTTAGACTCGCGGCGCTCGATCTTGAGCTTCGCGGTGCAGGAAATTTGCTTGGCGGGCAACAGTCAGGACATCTCGATGCTCTTGGGTTCGACCTGTACACTAAGATGCTCGAACGCACGATCTCCGAGATCAAAGGTGACGAGATCGCCGACGAGACGAGTGTCTCGATCAATCTGGGCATCGACGTTTCGATACCGAAAGACTATATTTCCGAGGCAAGCCAGCGACTGCGGACATACAAACGCATCTCGTCGGCTGAATCTGAGGAAGGGTTGTTACAAATTCATTCCGAGATCGAGGACCGCTACGGGCGCATTCCTCGTTCGGTGGATAATCTTTTTGAATATGGACGTTTGCGAAAGCTCGCTGAGACGATGCATCTCGTGTCGATCGACCGGACCGCCGATGGCATTGCGATAAAGCTTGGTGAATCGGCGCGAGTGTCACCGGACAAATTGATGGCGTATCTAGGGGAGAACGAAGGCTCTAGCTTTAGCCCTAGCGGCATTTTGCGGATACTTATCGAGGGGCCAAATCCGCTTCGTGAAGCACAGGCTTGTTTAGAGAAGATACGAGATTAACTTGGCTATTCGGTGCAGTCAGCAAATTCTTTGTCGTTGCACACGAACAGTTCCGGGGCATTGTCTTTGGTTTGGTTTCTTATGTTCCGCCAGGCGAGCGAATGTACATACACATCTTTTGTCCAGCCGAGTTGGTTGCGGTGCGACCATACGAATGCGTAAGCATCATGCTCGTTTTTGCCCTTTAGGTGCTCGGCTTCGTGTAGCAATATCGCAGCACGTTCGATCTCGTCTATCGGATAAGTAAAAAAATCCGGATAGAGAGTCATTATCTCAAACGGGAAATTTGTGGCAGCATAGGCATTTTCTTTTACGACCGAAGCATTGAGCCAGTTGTCATTACTGCGATAGACCGTCAGGTTTTCAAGTAAAAATGCCTGCCCCGTAAAGCCTTTATCCTTTAATAACTTTGTCGATTTACGGACAGAGCTTTTTTGATCGATGGTCAGCGATGCTGCCGAAATAACGAGCGATAGGTAAAACCCGAGAAGCACTGCGAACAGGACGCAGATGCAGACAACGGCACGAACAAAGAAACCTGATCTGCTCGGGCTACCAACACGAGGGAGGCTGCTTGCCTCGACCAATTCGCCCTGGCATCGGGCACACGCGACCGCGCTTTCAAAATTAACGAGTTGGCAATTTAAGCATTTTTTCTTCATCGGGTAATTGGAGGCAGGAGCGCACAAAGCGCTATTATATAAAAACACTTAATAGCTCTGGTTTCCTTTATTTTGAGCCGTTGTGCCACGATGATAAACGCGCTGGGCATTTACGGCATCTAACTCTCAAGTTGCATAAAGTGGTGAACGGATAATAAGATTCTTCTTTACGTTTTTTGCTTAGGAGTAATTTCATGAGATCAATTGGACGCATAATTTTTACCGCCCTGTTTTTAACGGCACTCAGTTTCTCGGCTTACGCTCAGGAAACGCAGACGCGGGTTGTGGACGAGGTTGTAGCTCAGGTCAATGATGGCGTGATCACACTTTCACGTATCAAGCGAGAGATAAAAGGGATCGTCGATAACGAGGTCCAACAGGGTAAAAAACGCGAAGATGCCCAAAAAATGGTCGATGAAAAGCAGGGCGAACTCATCGCCAACTTGATCAACGAAGAACTCCTTATCCAAAAAGCAAAAGAGATGGGTCTCGACAGCGAGATCGAAGCGGGCCTAAACCAACGCCTGACAGACATAATGAAGCAGTACAACCTGAAAACCGTTGATGCACTATACGCAGAGATGGAAAAGCAGGGCGTTGACCCTCAGGAGCTGAAAGACACTTGGCGCAAACAGTCCACTCGCGATGCAGTCCTGCAGCGCGAACTACAGCAAAAGATATATTGGGGCTTGAACGGAAAGGAATTAAAAGATTTTTACGAAAGCCACAAAAGCAAATTCTCTAGCCCCGAGACGGTCTCGATAAGTGAGCTTTTCTTAGGCTTTGCAGGCCGTGACGAAGCGGCAGTTCGCACTAAAGCATCTAAGTTGATCGCTCAATTAAAGGCGGGTGGAGATTGGGCAAAGATCGTTAAAGAAAACACCGATCCTGGTGTCATTACCCAAGGCACTGGCAAAGCGGAAAAACTTAAAGTGAGCGATCTGGTCGAGGCTCTTTCGAAACCACTCAAAGGTATTAAGGTTGGCGAATACACAGATCCGTTCGAGCTTGATCAGTTAGGTATCGCTATTTTGAAAGTTGACTCTCGTGAGCAAGCAAGCGCTGAATCAGTGTTTGACGAAAACGCGGTGAGGCTGGCTATCATGACCGAAAGACTGCCCAATGAACAAAAGAAATTCTTTTCAAAGCTCCGTGCCGATGCGTACATAAAGATCAGTGACACTTACCGGCCGATCGTCTCGCCGATATTATTTGCCGACGAGCGGACTGAAAAAACAAAAAATTAATTGCTATTTTTATTGAATAAGAAAGGCCGGGCAACCGGCCTTTCTTATTCAATAGTTAGGTGAAGCTGTAATAGAATTTGTCTGTGGAGCAGGACCGGCGAGGACACCCGCTTCGCATGAATCTAATTCCAGGTCTTTATCCGATTCGGCCTCGACAACACCGTCACCAAATGTCTCTCGCGCGGTCAGAGTTTCGAAATAGATCGTTATATTGTCCAATATTTCGTCTGCCGAGTGTGAATGATACAGCGTCTGGCGAAATTGAGCACCACCGACGAGTCCCTTGGTAAACTGACCGGCGAGCTGCTTCATTTTGCCGAGTGATACGATCTCAGGCATTTCTTCGCGGCACATTGAGAAAAATTCAAGCAGCACGTCCTTTTTTTCCTGCAAGTCTGGCTGATACGGTTCGCGGCCCTCGATCACGTCCTGAAACTGGCGAAATATCCACGGGTTTTGCATAGCGCCGCGTCCGATCAAAATACCGTCCGTACCCGCTGCTTTCCACTGTTTGATGCCGTATTCTATGGTCGTGATATCGCCGTTGCCGGAAACAGGAATGGAAACCGCATCTTTCACCTGCTTGATGATCTCCCAATTCGCAAGGCCTTTGTAGCCTTGATCGCGAGTGCGTCCGTGGACTTGTATATGCTCGACGCCGCATTGCTCCGCCATTTTGGCAACGTCAACGACGTTTATCGTAGTTTCGCTGTAACCGGTTCTGACCTTGAGTGTGAGCGGGATCGTGATCGTTTTTTTGATCTCCTTCAAGATGCTTTCCAGCAATTTCGGATCGCGAAGCAACCCGGAACCGCCGCCATTCTTAACAACCTTTGGAGCGGGACAGCCGCAATTAACATCCAAAATATCAGCACCGATCTCCTGCGCCATCTCAGCCCCCATCGCCATCCGATCGGCCTTGCCGCCGAATATCTGCACAGCGTAGGGACGCTCTTCCTCATCAAAATGCATCTGCCGTTTGGATTTAGGGTTGCCTCGCGTCAGACCTTCGACCGAGATAAACTCCGACACGACCAGACCCACGCCGCCCCGCCGTTTTATCAAACGGCGAAAAGTATAGTCCGTCACCCCCGCCATCGGCGACAGGATAAGCGGCGGATCTATTACGGTATCTCTGATCTTAAAGGGTTTCATTAATCTTTGATGCTCGCAGACGACAATTTAGCAGTCTATAACGAATTTGCTATCTCCTGAAATCGCATAAAGAATTTCCCGACATGAAGTCCGTCCATGATCCTATGATTTGCCTCGACTGACAGCGGCATCATTTTATTATCACCTTCATCAAAATGTTTTCCAAACACGATCCGCGGTACCGTCTGGCCTTTATCGAGGCGACTGGCGTGCTTGAAACTTGTAAACGAAACCCATGGAATGACCGAATAATAAATGAGATCGGCTCGATCTGACTCAACGTCAAATGTCTTCATTGCCTTGTATTTTTCAAGGGCTTCTTTGCCCGACCGGTTGAATTCGAAAACGTCGTCTTTCATCTCAAAATAGGCAAAGGAAAACGTCTCATCATCGTTGAGGATGGTTTGTGTCGCATGAATACGGTCAAATTCTACCAACCTACCACAGAACAACCGTATCCGAAACTCCCGTATTTCGTTCGCGGCAACCAGTGAACAATAAAGAACAGTGAGGGAAAATGAAAGATCGTTTCGCTTACAAAACTTGTAGAGCAAACCAACATCAACATTGGCTGAGAAATTAAAAAACGGATCTTCGAAGTTCTTAAAAAACTCGAATGTTGTCTTTCGCGGCCATTTTTCTATATCGAGATCAGAATACATTTACAGAATGTGTATATAAAAAAATTATTGAAACGTTTCGGCGTGCTTTGACAGTTAAATCTCTAAAAATACATGTATTTATAAAAATACCATACACTTTCCCTACTTGTAACAGCGTGTCATATGACCGAACCGAGCCGTCGATTTAAAAGATTTAACATCTGTAGGCTTGTGTAACAAAATATTTTCGGCTTATAATTTGGCAGTTTTTCAATTAAGAAACACGGAATTTATAAAACTGTAACATTTGTGGTTCCCCAAAACCTGACAGCATTTGCTGAAGATTTTGTGTCGCAGTTGAACGATTTCAATTTATTTAGCGGTTTGCTTATACCGTGTCCTGTTTCTGAAACACGGTATTGGTCATTCAAAATCTAAAAGTGGAGAAAAGGTTATGTTAACTAACAAGCATTCTATGCGAAACACTTGGTTGTTAAGGTTCGGGTTCTGCTTGATCCTTTTGTCGATGGGGTCAATGAGCATTTTAGCTCAGGACATTACGTCCGGAACTATCCAGGGAACTGTCGCCGACGAGCAAGGAGCAGTCATTCCCGGTGCAACAGTCGAGGCTCGAAATTTTGCGACGAATTTCACCAAATCTTTTACGACAGATTCCGATGGGCGTTTTACTTTTCTATCGATGCCTACGGGTCGTTATGTGATCACAGTGACCAAAACCGGATTTTCTAAACTGACCCAGGAAAATGTCGAGTTAACGGTAGGCAGGTTGATTTCGTTGAATGTTGCGTTAAAGGTTTCCGGAGTGAGTGGAGACGTAACGATCTCCTCAACCCCTACGATCGATACCGCTAAGACGGAGGCAAGTACCACACTTAACGACACCGCAATCAGCAATACGCCGATACTCGGTAGAAAATTCGAAGATCTTTTAACATTAACTCCCGGCGTTAGCATTACCCAAGGGCCGGACGGTGACGAGATCAATTTTGCCGGCCAACGCGGTGTTTTCAACAACGTCAGTCTTGACGGCGGCGATTACAACAACGGATTTTTCGGCGAACAAGCAGGCGGACAACGTGCCGCGATCGATATCACGCTGGATGCCGTCCAAGAGTTTCAAGTTATAGCGACAGGTGCAAATGCCGAATATGGTCGCACGGCGGGTGGAATAATTAACGTTATTTCGAAATCAGGAACAAATGATGTGCATGGCAGCCTATTTTATTACCAGCGCCTTAAAGCCTTGTCGGCGAACACATCTGACGGAAAACCATTGACCAACTTTAATAGAAAGCAATTTGGCGGAACGATCGGCGGCCCTATCAAACGCGACAAAGCTTTCTTTTTCTTCGCGATAGAGGGCATAAGAGAAAAGCTGACGCGACCAAACCTGAGTTTGCCGATAGGATCGCCTTGCTCATTGCAGACTCCTACGGTTCAGGCGAATGAGGCTCTGATCATCGGCAGTCCCGACTGCCAAAGACGAGCTCTGATCACTTTCATTCAAGCTTCCCGCAATCAAAATGAAGGATTGCCAGTCGATCATGGTATCCAAAATTATGCGTTTCTCGGAAAACTTGATTGGAATTTGACACCAAGCAATAAACTCGGCATTTCATACAATTTCGATCATTCGAAAAATACCAACCAAACTTTTGATGTTGCGACCTACGGTACGTCGGCAAATGGAACCGAAGGGCCGTCAAAAATAAATGCGGTAAACGTAAATCTATTCAGCACGCTCTCGCCGACCATGGTGAATGAAGCACATTTTACCTACTCGCGTGAAGCTCGTCCTCGGGCTGCTACTTCTTCAAATATTCTTGCCGATACAGCCATGGGTTTTGGCACCACATTTCGCTTCGGCAATCCTTTTTTCTTGAACCCTAACGTTGATGAGCTTTTATGGCGAACACAAGTTCGTGACAGTATCTCGATCATTTCAGGTCGTCACAATGTCAAGATTGGAGGTGAGTGGTTGCACACACTCAACGATCAGGTGTTTCGCGGGTTCTTCACGGGACGATATATTTTCGACAGCGTGAACGGCTTTTTGCGGTACGCATCACCCTCAGCACCAGGTGGATTCGGACCCAGAACGCAGGAGTGCGTCAGTGGAACTGGTGTCGTAACATGGGTAACATCACCGACCCCGTGCCCCGCCGGAAATACCGTTAACGGACCTTTACTCCTATACCTACAGAACGGGATATCTACCGGAATCGCCGGCGTCCCGCCTCCTGGGGCGTCAAGAATAACGAATCAAGACTACGCATTGTTTGCTCAGGATAAGTGGCAAATTAGACCCAATCTCAGTTTTAATTACGGATTGCGTTGGGAAGCTCAAATCTTTCCTAAGCCCGTAATCCCTCCATCGAAGACCGCTTATGGATCTTTACTTAGCAATCCACGCTTTCCATCCGACGGCACGCTCCACAGTCCCAAAAAAGAGTTCCAACCCCGCGTAGGTTTTGCCTGGGACATTTCTAACAACAGCAAGTCTGTCATGCGGGCCAGCTACGGTATCTTTTACGGACGGCAAAACATGCTGTCACAGGTGGGGTCAATTACTGACAATGGAGCTCAGCAGTATGGTATATTCTGTAACTCCAGCTTCGCCTTTACCTGTTTTGGCGCAGCAGCACAACCACCCACATGGCCCAATGTCCAACCCATCGCACCGGGCGGCGGGATTCCTTTTGGAGCCAGCGTCCGCGTATTTAGCAAGGATTATGCTAACCCGCGCATCTACACGACAAACATTCAGTTTGAACAGCAGATCGCCGACAATTTGGCGTTGTATTTTGATTTCACGCACGCGCAGGGAGTCCACTTGACTCGCTTCCTGAATTACGCCCGTACCGGTCTATTTCCGACGCTAGGCGATGTTTTCGTGACGAGTGCCGTAGGCAAGTCGCTCTACAATGGCTTTACGGTTGGGATGAGAAAGCGATTCAGCCAACATTATCAACTTGAGGCGAACTATGTCTTCTCAAAAGATAAAGACGACGATTCAAACGAACGCGACCCTTTTACTGATCGTTCGTTTAACATAAACAATCTGTCGCTTGATTACGCATTGTCCGATAGAGACATTCGACATAAGTTCAACTTTTTCGCCTATTTTCAACTGCCCGGGAAACTGGAGTTCACTCCACGCTTTCAAGCTCGCTCGGCACAGCCCGCTACGCCTTCCGTGCAAACCGCGACAAATCGCAATACGCTACGCAAGGATAATCGGTTTACGTCGTTCGATTGGCGTCTGGCACGTCCGTTCAAACTCGGGGAGAAAGTTGAGTTGATCCCCCAAATGGAGTTGTTTAATACATTTAACTCGAAAAACTACATCAACTCGTCTTTCAGTCCAGGAAATCAGAGCTCGCTCAACGCCCCAAGCCTATTTAACTTTGACGGCTTTTTACGGCAAGGCGTTGGAGATCCAAGACAGCTACAACTATCAGTTAGGTTGAAATTCTAGAGGTTATTAACAGACTTACGAAATGGAAAAACCCGGCTCAAAACCCGGGCTTTTCCATTTGTTTAGCCCAACGCTGCCTCCTCACAAACGAGAGCGGCATCCGAATAATCTGAGTGAGCATCCATTCAAATTGCGCTAATGCGGTCTATTTCTTTCCGTTTTTGAGCACAAGGATCAATCCAATCACAAACATCACTAGGGAAATGATCAGAACCAATATGCCTGGAATAAATCCGAGCATCGCTTCGCCCATATTTGTTCGGCCATTTGTCAGAGGAACAAGAGCGATAGAAATAATTGCAACGGCGAGGCCGAGCAACGTTCCCAAAACTCCTAATATCATCACGATTTTCCAAAGCATAAGTTTATTACCCTCGTTATCCGCATTAATTAGTACAAACTCAATGCCGTGAAAATGACCCCCTGCCGTGTCCGCCTAATACAGACGCGACCCACAGCTTGATACTATTTCGACGCTTTCTTTAACTCAATACCCGTTGCTTCGAACGAAACTTCGGTGACGGTTCCGTCGACGTTGCGGTTGTCAAATTTTGCCCCGTCCTCTTCGATCATGTGATCTACCATTGCTTTGGTTAAGGTTTTTACCTGAATCGTGCCTTCGACGCGTGCCTTGGCACCGGCAGACTGCAGCGGGATAAAGAACGCATGGCCCTTCATCTTGACGCGGATGCTCTTGCTTGTGGCATCTTGAGCCAACTCTGCCCAGCAGCCTTCCATCTTGCATGAACGGACGATCACACCTTCGACGCGAACCGTTTTACCAGTGTATTTTGCGGGATCAGCCAAAATTTTGTTAAGCTTTACCTTTTTCGAATCACCGATCGCTGCTCCGCGTTTAAGATAGCTGTCGGACGGTATCGCCGCGCTCTTGTCCAGCTCGGTCGGCTCCGCACCGCCCATCTTGTCTTGAGCAAAAGCTCCCATTGAAAACGTCAGGATCAAACCTGCCAAAATTAGTATTTTTTTCATAATTGCCTCTATATCTCTGATTATATCAAAATTAATATTCGCTTACTTTGCCTCGTAAACCACCTTGCCGTCGAATACCGTTATCAACACTTTCACGTCGGCGATCTTAACCGGATCGATCTTATAGATATCGTCCGAGATCATGATAAAGTCAGCGACCTTTCCGACCTCAAGCGTGCCTTTTACGTTTTCCTGAAACTCAGCGTAGGCCGAGCCCCATGTAAATCCACGAACCGCTTCGTCCACTGTGATTTTTTGCTCAGGTATCCAGCCATTTGGATTCTTATTGTCGGTCGTGCGACGGGTGACGGCCGCATAAATTGCCCAGAGAGCATTCATCGAGGCGACGGGCGAATCCGAACCAAGAGCAAGCACCGCACCCGAATCAAGCAGTGTTCGAAACGCGTATGTTCCCTTTAAGCGTTTTTCGTCGAGCCGTTTCCATGCCCAGCGTCCGTCATCAATAATATGCAGCGGCTGCATCGATGCGACAACTTTTAATTTCCCGAAACGAGGTATATCCTGTTGCCGCAAATGCTGTGCGTGCTCGATACGAAAACGACGGTCACGCGGACCGTTTACCTTTTCCGCATTTTCGTAATAATCGAGTATGGTTGCGTTCGCACGGTCGCCGATAGCGTGGATATAGACCTGTAGTCCGGCCTTGTCCGCATCAACGATGTTTTGCTTCATCGAGCCGTCCGAAATAGGTTCACGCGGAAGCCCGACTGATTTTGGATCGTCAAGATACGGATCGAAAAACCACGCCGTCGTCGAGCCAAGACTGCCGTCCGCATACCCTTTGAGGCAACCTACACGCAGCATTCCGTTGCCAAAAGCGTAATGAATACCGGTATTTGCCCAGCGTTTATAGTCGGCCAGAGGCGAGCATCCATAGACACGCGTCTTCAGTTTCCCCTGCCGCATCAGCTCCTGATAAACGCCAATATCCGTCCCGGCGGACATATCCTGCACGCTCGTCACGCCGAGGCTCGCGGCATAATCTGTCGCCGCCTGAGCAAACTCCAGGTTTTGCTCAAAGGTCGCATCAGGAATAACTCTGCCGATAAAATCTTCCGCAGCGTCCTTAAAAATACCTGTTGGATTTCCAGTCGCATCCCGGACTATCATCCCGCCGGCGACATCTTTTGTATCTTTATTTACCCCCGCGAGTTTCATCGCGAGGCTGTTTGCCAGTGCCATGTGTCCGTCGAGACGGCTGACGAAAACCGGATTGTCCGGCGTCGCGGCGTCGATCATCGCGGCGGTCGGCAGATTGTTCGGCGTCCAGTTTTCGTGGTCCCATTGTCCGCCCAATATCCAGCGTCCTTTCGGCAGCTTTGCAGCAAAATCTTTTAACCTCTGCACAAATTCGGCAGGCGATTTTGACGTTCGCAGATCGACCGACGAAAGCTGCGACCCCGTCTCCATAAAATGCACGTGAGCATCATTGAATCCGGGTGTCACGAGCTTGCCTTTTGCGTCGATGACCCGTGTTTTTGCCCCGATCAGGCCTTTTGTATCGGCATCTGAACCAATAGCAATGATCTTGCCGTTAAGCACGGCAATAGATCTTGCAAGCGGATGTTTCGCATCCATCGTGTGGATGTTTGCGTTAGTAATGACCAGATCGGCAGAAACCGATTGTGCGAACAGTGGCAAAACAGAAGCCGCACAATAAGTAGCCAAAGCGAAGATTATAGCGATCTTTTTCATAGTGGATTTCGTCAGATAAAGTGTATTCTTGTTGAACAGTAAGTATACCAATGAACGAAAAGTTAATCCATATTTTGGGCATTGTTCTCGTCACGGCTGGCCTTGCGTTCACGGCATTTTTGTATTGGACCGAGCCGCGTTCGTTGTCTGAGGTTACAACCAAGGGCAGTGTCATGATCGGAACATACGAGATCAACAAAGACGAGTTTGCTCGCGGCGTGATGCTTTTTAAGACAGATGACTTTATCGGTGCAAGGGTCGCGTTTGACCGCGCTGATCCCGAAAAGCGTGATGCGAATACACAGTTTTACGCCGCTTACAGTTATTACCGCCAAGGCTGGGGACGAGTATCTAATGACGACACGCTCTTCACACCCGGTTTGGAAACGGTGAATCGTGTGATCGCTCTCGACCCAAAATTCCAATCAAGCGACGAAACTCTCGTAATGAAAACGCCGTCCGAGTTGAAAAACGAACTCGAAGAGGGACTGAAAATAACGCCGTCGGATTTTAACCCTTTGAAACTTGTGAGAGATCGAAAATGACCACGGCCCACGAAGAAATAATTGATATAGAGTTTGAGGAATCGGAGCCAGGGCTGAAATCCGTTCGTGATGACGCGATATCAAAGAGGGTTAAACCGAAAGCCGAAAGCCGAAAGCCGCAGCTCATTTACATCTTTCTGCCGCTGATCTTTCTCGTTACGACTCTGCTCGGCGGGATGCGTCTGGGTGCGGCGGATAATGCATTTGTCTTTTTGAAACCCGCTCTCGTCTGTCTGGTATTTGCCGCGGTTATGATGATCCTGTTTTTCCGCTCGGGATTACTGCGGCTTGATGGATGGTTTGCCGAAGAGATTTCGACGCTCCAAAACATTGCAAATGCAGCAGTTTTGCTGACGCTGCTTGCCGCCTCGACGCAGCTTTTCAATTCGCTGCTGCCGGAAAATGGGTTGCCGCTATGGGTCGTCGGGTTCTGCTTTTTCTGGACGCTTTGGAACAACCTTTTTGCTGATTTCGACACCAAAAAACTTTTGCGGAGCCTGGGTGCGTTGTTTGGATTGGCGTTTGTCGTCAAATATCTCGTGCTCGCAAATTTGACCGCGACTGGCGACACGAGCCTGCTCCAACGCATATTTGAAAATCCGGCGAAAGAGGCTTTTACCTGGCTGCTCGATCTGCCGCGATATTCGGC
>JBKJRA010000340.1:0-3703 GCA_046594975.1 Pyrinomonadaceae bacterium
CATCACGAGGAACGGGAGCGAACCGTCGATGACCCCGTAATCGGTCACGCCGACCACGTTTTGATGGCGAATTGCCGCTGCGGCCAGAGCCTCTTGTCTAAATCGCGTTACGAGCTGCGGATCGTTGCCGACGAGATCCGGCAAAATGACTTTGATCGCAAGCTGTGTCTTCAGAAATGCGTGCCGCGCCTTGTAAACAACGCCCATTCCGCCTTGTCCGATGCGGCACTCGAGATGGTATTTCCCCTCTAAAACCGGTGCCCCCGCGATCGTATGCACGGTCGGCATCCCGTCATTAGGACAGGTTCCGACATCATCACTGAAACAGTTTTTACAGAGCTGACATTCCTTCATTTAGCTTACTGGCCTCGTCCGGGGCAACTGCTATTTACGATGCAGGGAAATTAGATGTTCCAAACAGCGCAAAAGTATTCATAAAATCCCTTTTGATTTTAGTTTTTTTATATAGTGCAAGCAAGGATGAATTCACCCTCAGCCTTTTAACACAATATTTACGAGCCGTTTCGGCACGACGATGACCTTTACGACCTCTTTGCCGACCGTATATTCGCGAACCTTGTCGTCCGCAAACGCCATTTTCTCAAGCTCTTCGTTAGTAGTTTCCGGTGCCGCAAGTATTCGCGACCGCAGTTTACCATTGATCTGCACCGGTATCTCGATCTCGTCGGCCTTTGCCATTCCCTCGTCGTATTCAGGAAAACGGGCACCGTTCGCTAAAATGCCGTCCTCATTGCCTATCAATACCGAGAAAAGCTCTTCCGAAGTATGTGGGACAAACGGCGTGAGCATCAATATCAAGCTCGTCAACGCCTCGCGAACGGCAAAAATATCGCTCTCCGTCGCCTGTTCAGGCTCGACACCGATATCGGCGATGGCGTTCGAAAGCTCCATCAAAGCCGCGACCGGAGTGTTAAATTGCAGGCTTTCAAGGCTGTCCGACACACGCTTGATGGTCTGATGCGTCTTTTGCCGCAGCTTTCTGGCGTTAGTCGTCAGGCCTTCGGGCTGTGTCCCTTCGATCACCGACCAATTAGAAGCTTGCTCTTTTAACTTCGGCTCCCACTTAAAGACAAGCCGCCAGACACGTTGCAAAAACCGCACACCGCCTTCGATACCCGTCTCGTTCCACACAAGCTCATGCTCGATCGGCGCGGCAAACATAATAAACAATCTCGCCGCATCCGCTCCGTAAATCTCGACCATTTCGTCAGGATCGACGCCGTTTCCTTTCGATTTTGACATCCGCTCGATTGCATATTTCAATGGCTTTCCATCTGCTGAGACTGCGCCTGTCATCTTGCCTTTCGCGTCTCGTGTGACCGTGACTTCACCGGGCATGTGATAGACCTTTTTTCCACTTTCGTCAGCAAAAAATGTCTCACCGACAACCATTCCCTGTGTCAGTAGACGCTTAAAAGGTTCATCAAACGTTACCAGCCCAAGATCACGCATGACCTTCGTCCAAAACCGCGCGTAGATCAGATGCATCACCGCATGATCGTCGCCGCCGATGTACTGATCGACAGGCGACCAATAGTTTGCGATCTCAGATTCGAACGGCAAAACTTCGTTTGTCGGATCGGTGTAGCGGAAAAAATACCACGACGAATCGACGAATGTATCCATCGTGTCAGTCTCGCGTTTTGCCGCCTCGCCGCACTGCGGACAAGCCGTATTTACAAACTCCGGCACTTTTGCGAGCGGCGATTCGCCCGTTCCTGAAAACGGAGCAGTTTCCGGCAAACGCACCGGCAGATTTTCGTAGCTTTCCGGCACGACCCCGCAAGTTTCGCAATAAACGATCGGTATCGGCGAACCCCAAAAACGCTGTCGTGAAATACCCCAGTCACGTAGCCGATACGTCGTGGCTCCCAAACCAAAACCATGGCTTTCAGCAAACTCCGTCATCTCTTTTTTTGCCTCGGCTGAAGTTTTATCCGACCACACCGCCGAGTTGACTACAATACCGTATTCCAAAAACGCCGCTTCGATCGCAGCACCGTTTTCTAATCCGTTTTCATCCGAGCTTTCCTCTGCGTCTCTGCCTGTCTGCGGTAAAACCACTTGTCGGATTGGCAGACCAAATTTCTTTGCAAATTCAAAATCCCGCTCATCGTGCGCCGGCACGCTCATAACGGCTCCCGTGCCGTATTCCATCATCACGTAGTTACCGACCCAAACCGGCAACTCCTCTCCGCTGAATGGGTTAACAGCGGTCAAGCCCGTATCAATGCCGTCTTTTTCGATCTCGATCTCGTGGTCGGTCGGCTTGGCATTTTCGGCACGAATAAACGCGATCTTTTTCGCCACATCTTCCGAAAACAGTTTCAGATCCGCTTGGATTACAGGATGCTCGGCAGCAACGACCACGGCATTCGCACCATATATGGTGTCTATCCGCGTAGTGAAAACCCTTATGGAATCTGCATCTTTCGGCCCACCATCATTTGTCTCGCAGAAAAAGAGGCTCTCGCCTGACGCCTTAACCTTGAAATCGACAAAAGCTCCCTCCGAACGCCCGATCCAGTCGCTCTGTCGTTTCAACACATTCTGCGGCCAACCGCTCTCGATCTCGGCCATGTCGTCAAGCAACTGGTCGGTGTAAGCAGTCGTCTTCAAGAACCACTGCTCAAGGTCTTTTTTGGTCACAGGGTTGCCGCAACGCCAGCAAATACCGCCACTCGCCTGCTCGTTCGAAAGTGTCGCCTGATCGGTCGAGCACCAGTTGACCTGCGTCATACGCTTGTACGCAAGGCCTTTTTCAAACATCTTCAAGAAAAACCACTGGTCAAATTTGTAATATTCCGGCCTGTGGGCATACATCTGCCGCCGCCAGTCATAACTCAATCCCAAACGCTGCAACTGCCCGCGCATGGTGTCGATATTCGCTTCGGTCCACTCCCGAGGATTTACGCCGCGTTTGACTGCCGCATCCTCAGCCGGCTGGCCAAATGAGTCCCAGCCGATCGGATGCAGCACGTTAAAGCCTTTCAGGCGCTTATACCAGGCCATCGCATCGCCCGCCGAATAGTTACGGACGTGGCCCATGTGCAGATTGCCCGATGGGTAAGGCAGCATCTCAAGCTGGTAAAACTTGGGCTTATCGTCGCATGACTCGGCCTCTGCCTCGAACGCACCCGTCTCGGTCCATTTCCGCTGCCATTTCTGCTCGATCTTTTTTGCGAAATACTTCTCGTCCATACAAATTAGTCGTGAGTCTTGAATTCTGAGTCGAGAGAGTCTATGTCGCTTACGACTCTTTCTCTTAACCCAAAAAGAGTAAGTTTAGCGAATAAAGCTAAGTCTATCCACTTTTTGAATTTTTAATTTTGAATTTTAATTTCCGAACGGTAACGCCGCGTCGCCGGGTGATCCAACGAGCGGCTATCTAAGGGCGAGGTTGTAGAGACAAAATGTCATAGGAAGAGTTTAATAAATTTCGATTTCCGTGTCCAATTTTTTCTTTGCGAAGTGGTAAAATCGTGATATTCTAGCGTCATCTTCGAGACCTGAGGTTTTTTTGCTCGAGCTAAAAGAAACTTAATGATAAAAACACTAGTTTTGCAGACAGTCAGTAACCCCTAGTTCACAAGACTTCGGCTCGACTGTCTGCCCCAAAACACTGGAGGCACTAAGATGGTCAACCGAATAAACAGCTATCCCGGTCGCGAGATCGACAAAC
>JBKJRA010000056.1:0-3949 GCA_046594975.1 Pyrinomonadaceae bacterium
ATTAAGCGTGCTGAAGTTGAAGTTAAAGGGTCTTTTGGAAACCCCGAACAACTTCACCGTCGGAGATTTATTGATCACTTAGGTGCATTATGTCATCAACATCATATCCCCGAAACAAGATCAAGATACTGCTGCTTGAGAATATCTCTGACGCGGCGGTGGCGGAGCTTAATGCGGGCGGCTATGCTGACGTTAAAAAGATCAACGGTGCGCTCAGCGAGGCGGAGCTTATTAAGGCCGTCAAGGGTGTGCATCTGATCGGGATACGGTCTAAGACGCAGATTACGAAAAATGTCATTGAGGCGGCTGATAAGTTGCTCGCGATCGGGTGTTTTTGCATAGGCGTCAATCAGGTTGATCTGGCTGCTGCGACAGAAAAAGGCGTGGCGGTTTTTAACGCTCCTTATTCAAATACGCGTTCGGTGGCGGAGCTTATTATTGGGCTGTGCGTGATGCTGATCCGTAAGGTCTCGGATAAGAATACGGCGGCTCACAGCGGTATTTGGCTCAAGGATTCCAAAGGCAGTTTTGAGCTTCGCGGCAAGACGCTCGGCATTATCGGCTATGGGAATATCGGTTCGCAGGTGTCGAATATGGCCGAGGCGATGGGGATGCACGTCGTTTATTACGACACGGCGACAAAACTGCCGCTCGGAAACGCCAAGCAGATACGTGATCTCGACGAGCTGTTGAAGCAATCCGACATCGTGACGCTGCACGTGCCTTCGGATGCGACGACGCGGAATATGTTCAATGCCGGCGCATTTAAGGCTTTGAAAAAAGGCAGCATCCTGCTCAATTACAGTCGAGGCGACATCGTCGATCTCGATGCCCTGAAAAATGCGGTTGAGAAAGGTAAGCTCGCCGGAGCAGCGGTTGACGTGTTTCCCGAAGAACCGGAATCTAACGGCGATGAGTTTACGACCGTGCTGCAAAATTTACCAAATGTCATTCTGACGCCGCACATCGGCGGCTCAACCGAAGAGGCACAGGCAAATATCGGCCTTGACGTGACCTCAAAACTTATCAAATATCTCGAGCTCGGCATTTCCCAAGGCTCTCACACCGTGCCCTCAGTCAGCCTGCCGCCGCGTGCCGGGACGCATCGTATTTTGCACATTCACCACAACATCCCCGGTATCTTGGGCAAGATAAATTCGAGGCTCTCAAAAGGCGGCATCAACATCGTCGGCCAGTATCTCAAAACCAACGAGGACATCGGCTACGTCATCCTCGACGTTGACAGCAAACTCTCTAACGAGGCTTTTGAGATACTGAAAGGGATCAAGGGAACCGTAAAGGCGAGGATGGTTTATTAAGATCTTTTGCCCGCGAATTACGCGAATAGAAGATAAATTTATTATTGATGTAGATTCGCGGTATTCGCGGGCAAATTCTTATGAAGCTAAAAATTGCATTTGTCATAATACTTTCAGTCGCCGTTCCGTCAAGTGCACAGTGGGTAAAGCAGACGGTAAACACCAGAGCAAGCCTTCGCGGGCTGTCTGTCGTCAGCAAAAAAGTCATCTGGGCCAGCGGCACAAGCGGAACAGTTATTAAGACTATTGACGGCGGCAAGTCATGGAAAGTAATGACCGTGCCCGATGCCGCAAAGCTCGATTTTCGCGACATCGAGGCCTTCGACGCTAACACCGCGTACATTCTCAGCATAGGCAACGGCGAATCTTCGCGGATATACCGTACGGACGATGGTGGCAAAACTTGGAAGCTGGAGTTTAAGAACAAGGACGAAAAGGCCTTCTATGATGCCTTGGCTTGCTGGAACAATTATAGCTGTATTGCTATGTCCGACCCAGTTGACGGTAAGTACCTTTTCATACGAAATTACGGCGGCAACCAATGGGAGAAGGTCGAGGCCGACGGAGCAACGGCCCAAAAAGATCAAGCAGCCTTTGCCGCCAGCGGGTCCTGTTTGATCACGGTCGGAATGCATCATCATGCATTCATCATCACCGGTGGATCTGCTGCCCAGGTCTTGTTCACGAATGACAACGGACGATATTGGCAGACCTCCTCAACTCCAATCATCAGCGGCACTTCCGGCAGCGGCATATTTTCAATCGCTATGTTCGACCATAAAGACGGTGTGATCGTCGGCGGTAACTACGAAAAGCCAAACGAGATAAACGCCAATCTTGCATTTACTACTGATGGTGGGAAAACGTGGCAACTCAGAGCAGGCCTTTCAGGTTATCGCTCAGGCGTGACGTACGTTGATAAAAAGACGGTCGTCGCGGTGGGAACTAATGGCTCGGACATCACTCGTGACGGCGGCAAGACTTGGAAAAAGTTGGGCAATGAAGACCTCAATGCGGTCGCATCAAACGGCAATAAAGCAACTTGGGCCGTCGGAGCCAAAGGCCTTGTCGTGAAAATGAAATGACATACGCGTGGTATGACATTCTCGGAACGGTTGGCGTTGCGGTCATTATACTCACCTATATTTTGCTTCAGTTGGGCCGGATCAGGAGCGAGCAATTAGCTTATTCCCTGTTTAATGCAATTGGAGCTTTGCTAATACTCGTTTCGCTGTATTTCAGCTTTAATTTTCCGTCTTTTATAGTAGAATTTTTCTGGTTGCTGATCAGTTTGTTTGGTATCGGGAAATATCTGTATGCAGAGTTTTACAAGCATTCCATTTAAGACCAAGACCGACAGCGGTATGTCTAATATCAACGGCGTGGCGAAATTTTCGCCGGCGGGGATCGTGCTTGAGTTTGAGTCAAAACTGCTGGGGCTGATCTCGACCGGCGTCAAAGAGGCTCGACTGCCGATCTCGGAACTGCTCGATGTAAAATTCAAAAAAGGGATGTTGAAGCGCGGGGCTAAGATCGAGATAAGGCTCAACTCATTTGCCCAAATAACCTCGCTGCCGCACAATGACGGCAAAGTTGTTCTAAAACTTGATACCGACGATTTCGAACGCGGCCGCGACGCCGTCGAGGCTCTCAACAAAGACATGGCACAGCACCTGGCGTCACTGCCCCCGCCGCATCCGCCGATCGGGTCGTTATTTGACGGGAGCGAGGACGAGACGCAGGAACTCGACGACCAGACGAAACAATATCAGGGATAAAACAGATAAAGGGGATAAACAGATCTTTTCCGATCCTGTTTATCCCCTCCGGTTATTCTCCACAGAGTAAAAGAACACACTCCCTATGTTCGTGTTTCTGCCTTTACTGACCCATTCGCGGATCGGGCGTTGCTTTTAGGACGAATTCTTTCGGGGGTTCAGCACCTAGCAAATAACGCACAAAATAGTCCCAACGGCGGCGCATCATATAGGCACTTGCGGCTCCGTAGCCGTGGCGTGCGTTCGGGATCATGAGCAGGTCAAAATCCTTATTTGCCTTGATGAGTGCATCCACAACTAGCAGCGTATTGCCCGGAGGGACATTGTCGTCCATCGTCCCGTGAGCCAGCAACAAGTGGCCTTTGAGATTTTTGGCGTATTCCTGATTGGCCTGATTTTTGTAATTATCACCGACGAGCAGGCCGATGTAGCGTTCGCCCCAGTCATCTTCGTAGTTGCGGTTATCATGGTTGCCGGATTCGGAAATGCCGACCTTAAAGAAATCGGGGTAACGAAACATTGCCGCTGCGGTCGCAAAACCACCGCCAGAATGTCCCCAAATGCCGACGCGATTTAGATCGATATAAGGATATTTTGCAGCAAGCTGCTTGATACCGGTTATCTGGTCTTCGAGAGTGTTGTCGGCCATATTGCCGTAGCACGAATCGTGAAAAGCTTTTGACCGCAGCGGGTTACACATACCGTCAAGCTGCATCACCACAAATCCTAGTTCGGCAAGAGCCTGGTTATCGCGTATGGATGGTGTGAAGTTACGGGCACTCGCTCCGGCGCTACCGACACTGCCGCCCTGCGGGCCGGGATAGATATAGACGATCAACGGATATTTTTTGC